>CAVDJG010000267.1:0-3381 GCA_963609005.1 Acidaminococcaceae bacterium | reverse complement strand
CCTTGCCATTTCCAACGCTTGACGAGTAGGCATTACTGACGACCCGTCATCGCCGACGATACGTACTTCCCTTACGCGAATATGTTCATTCACGCGGTATTGATTCTTTATTTTGTCGTTCTTCATTCAACTGTTTTTGATAAGCGGGTGCAAAGTTACTACATTTCACACAATTAACAAAACAAATCGGCCGTTTTTATTTGCCGTTTTTCACGTTGTCTGCCATACAAAGCCCAACTGCATTGCCAATTAGTCACATTTCGCCATCACGCATCACTCATAGCGCATCGACTTTGCCGGGTGTATGTGCGACACGAGATAGCTCGGCACTACGAGCACGAGCGCGCTCACAAGCAGTGTGGCAACATTGAGCAAGACCACCGGCAGGAAGTCAATTTCCACCGGCACTGTGCTTACATAATATGTGGCAGCATCGAGTTTCACCATTCCCGTGCATTTCTGCAACACCACAAGTCCCAAGGCGATGGCATCGCCAATGAGAAGTCCCTTGCCGATGACAAACACGGCGAGCCACAGAAACGTGTGCCTTATAGTGCTGTTGGTGGCCCCGAGGGCTTTCAGCAGACCAATCATGGAGGTGTGTTCAAGTATGATGATGAGCAAACCGGAAATCATTGTCACCACAGCCACTGCCGTCATTATGGCAAGTATAATCCACACGTTAAGGTCGAGAAGGTCGAGCCAAGAAAATATCTGCGGGCAAATTTCGCGTATTGTCTTCGACGAATAGGTGTTGCCATACTGGTCTTGCGTGCGGTTTACCTTAGCCACGATATTATCTTCAACTCTGTCCACGTTGTCGAAATCGCGTACCGAGATTTCGGCCCCGGTAACTTGGTCGGGTTGCCAACCGTTGAGCCGCACGACAGAATACAGGTCGGCATAGCACGTCACATTGTCATATTGTGTCAGGTTAGACTGATATATGCCTGCAATGGTGAACCGCCGCACACGCACGTCGCCTCCGTCGCCAATGAAATAGGCAAAGATGCGCTGTCCGCACTTCACCTTCAGCTTGTCGGCCATTATCTTCGATATGAGTATCTTGTTCTGACTTTTACTGTCAGAAAACTGCGGAATCTCGCCTTCCACGAGGTTTTCGCTCACAAACGTAGTGTCGTATTCCGGCCCAACGCCCTTGAACGACACGCCGAGAAAATCGTCATCGGTTTTCAGTATGCCCTGCTTCACGGCATAGCGCTGCACATGAGCCACGCCTTGCACACGGCGCAACACATTGAGCATGGAATCGGGCATTGCAATAGGGCGGCTCTCCGACGTGAGAAGCGTGTTGAACTCGGCCACCTGTATGTGTCCGCCAAACCCCACCACCTTGTCGCGTATGGTGTGCTTGAAACCGAACACCACGCAAACGCTGACAATCATGACGGCCAAGCCCACTGCCACTCCTATCGTGGCAATGAGCACTGCCGGCCGCGACACCCTGTGCCTGTCGTCCTGACTGGCGTGTATGCGGCGTGAGAGAAACAACGGAAGATTCATCTCGTTCAGTCGTCTTTGCGCCCGGGATAGCTTTCAAGAGCCTTGCGCAGCACAAGAAGGGCGCGTTCAAGAGCCTCTTTTTTCAATACATAAGCTATGCGCACCTGGTTGTAGCCGGCTCCCGGCGTGGTGTAGAAGCCCGATGCCGGAGCCATCATGACGGTTTCTCCCTCATAGTTGAACTCCTCGAGACACCACCGGCAGAATTTCTCGGCATCGTCAACCGGAAGTTTAGCCACGGTGTAAAACGCTCCCATAGGAATTGGCGAATACACGCCGGGGATGCGGTTAAGGCCATCGATGAGGCATTTGCGGCGCTCAACATACTCGTCGTACACATCACGGTAATATTCCTCGGGTGCATCAAGCGAGGCTTCGGCCACTATCTGCCCAAGCAACGGTGGCGACAGGCGGGCCTGACACAACTTCATAACGGCTGCCACCACATCCTTGTTTTTGGTTATGAGGGCACCGATGCGTATGCCGCACTCACTGTAACGCTTTGAAACCGAATCGATAAGTATCACATTCTGCTCAATGCCTTCCAAATGGCATGCGCTTATGTAAGGCGAACCGGTGTATATATACTCGCGGTAAACCTCGTCGGAGAAGAGATACAAATCGTATTTCTTCACGAGGTCGCGTATTTGGTTCATCTCCCTGCGGGTGTAAAGATAGCCCGTAGGGTTGTTGGGGTTACATATAAGTATAGCGCGCGTGTGCTCGTTGATGAGCTCTTCAAACTTCTCAACCTTAGGCAGCGAGAAGCCTTCTTCTATTGTTGTGGCTATGGTGCGTATCTTTGCCCCGGCCGATATGGCAAAGGCCATGTAGTTGGCATACGCCGGTTCGGGGATTATTATCTCGTCGCCAGGATTGAGGCACGACATGAACGCGAACAGCACGGCCTCAGAACCGCCCGATGTTATTATTATGTCGTCGGCCGTCACATTGATGTTGTAGCGCTTGTAATAGCCCGTGAGTTTCTCGCGGTAAGACTGTATGCCCTGCGACGGCGAATAGGCAAGCACATTGCTGTCGATGTGTTTAAGCGCATCAAGCCCCACTTGCGGCGTAGGCACGTCGGGCTGGCCTATGTTCAAATGATAGACATTAATGCCGCGCTGCTTGGCGGCAACTGCCAAAGGAGCCAACTTTCTGATGGGCGACTCGGGCATTTCTATTCCTCGTACTGATATTTCAGGCATTGTGTGATTTTTCTTTTAACTGCAAGCGGTGCAAACCGCAAGCGCACGCGCCGTAATGCGCCGCGTGCCATGACTTAGGGGTGCAAGTAATCTGCGTGCAAAGATACGACAAATAGGCATAAGTGCAAAATAATGCCGCGTATTTTTTGACTTGCGGCAGACGCGCCACGCGCCTGCTGCGCACGAGGCACACGCGTGCAGCATCTGCCGCACGCCCATGCCATGCCCGCAATATCGCGCCTACAAGCCTCATGTCGGCCTCAACCAACGCCGTTATGCAATGGCATGAGCACACAAAAAGGCCGCCGACAACACCCTGCGTGGCATGCAAACGCATGTTCCACGCGGTGCCGTCGGCGGCCTCTCTATATCAGTCTGTTGTCTGTTATTCAATAACTACCAGCGGAGTGTCCTCCATGACGCTCTCGCCTTGCTTCACGCAAATGGCTGTAACCTTTCCGTCTTTCTCTGCTTCAAGGTTGTTGGCCATCTTCATGGCTTCAAGCACAACCACAGTGTCGCCTTTCTTAACCTCGCTTCCCACTGTAACCTTTATCTCGGTTACAACGCCGGGCAGAGGAGCTTTCAGTGCGTTGGCGGCATTCACGCTTGCGGCATCGGTCGTGACATCGCTGCCAGACTGTTGCTG
>CAVDJG010000266.1:0-3383 GCA_963609005.1 Acidaminococcaceae bacterium | reverse complement strand
GTTGCTCCACTCCGGATCGTCGCAAGGCAGAAGCACTGTCTTGCCGCGAAACACATCGGGATTGTAATCGAGATAGGCCTCCATTTCGGTTTCTATATCATAGAACATGGTATAGAACTCATCTTTCTTGGCAGCCTTTGCATTGTTTAACGTGCTGTTTGCCATAACTTGTTGATGTTTGGGATGTGCATTGGGGTATGCCCTATGCAAAGATAGTAAAAAACATTGATGCGCTTAAAACGTTTCACTTTAATTTTCACATCCACAAAAGTGGCAATGTTGATTATAGCCATGAAAAGCATTGGGGCAAGCCATACTTCGCTTTAATGTGCCGTTTCTGCACGACTTCGTTGTTTGCAATGTAACCGAATGGCAAAAAATAGCGACAAAAAAATCGGCTGTGCCTGCTTGGGCACAGCCGATTTCATAGATATTGCCGACTGGCCATCCCACCAAGAGACGGCCCGGATGAGTGTCAGTCTTGTGTTATCACCACGGTGACGCCGCGTGCCGCCTGTGCTCCCATGACAAGAGCCTGCTCTATGTCGGCAGTCTTCGACGGTCCGCTGATGAATGTTCCGAAACCGTAGTGGGTCATCTCGATCCGCCCGTAAGCCTCGTGCATGTTGTTCACTATGCCGCTCTTGGGCAACACTATCACGAGATACTCGCTTATGAAACACACCGCTTTCTCTTTCATAGTCTGCGGCACCCACACGCATCCGTTCTCGGCCACGCCGAGCGTTCCGCTCACCACGCCCACATCGGTGCCGTTAAGGTCTTGAGCCTCGGCCACCGTGTCGGGATTTTTTGTGGCTATTGTTATCTGCGGCAGGTTTGACGCCACTGTCTTGGCGTCGGGATAGGCGCGGCGCACAATGTCGTCGAGAGTTTCGCCGGGGGCTGCCAACACGATGTTGCTGCCCACGGTCTTGCTCATCGCGATGAATTGCGCCAACGGGTCGGCATAGGTTATGCCTTCAACGGCAGTTGCCGGCATGTCATATTGTGTGCGGGTGTTGGCACGCAACTTGCCCATCAGTTCTTCTTTATAGCTCATATCGGTGTTGTTTTTCATTTCACTTTGCCTTTCTTCCACATTGTGTGGAACGGCTCTTTTGCAAATTCAGGCATGCAGTGACCCACGCTCCACGGGTTAAGCGCGCGCATGCGGGTGATCTTGTCGGGCACGAGGTTGGCCATCGGAGCCATGGCCGTGGCGGCGTTGTAGAGACACGGGTGGTTGAACAGTGTCTTCATGCCTTGCGACATCATCTTCTTCATGCTGCTGGCACAGCCCAAGCTGTCGAGCTTCTGCCTCCACAGATAAATCTGCGACCCGGGATTCACCTTCGACGGGCACACGTTGTCGCACGAGAGACACAGCGTGCATGCCGAAACGTTGTCAGAATAGCGGCGTGCATCACGCAGCATGCCGAGGTTGACACCTATGGGGCCGGGTATGAAATAGGTGTAAGAATATCCACCCGAACGCCGATAGACGGGGCAGGTGTTCATGCACGATCCGCAGCGTATGCACTTCAGCGTTTCCCAGTGTTCTTCGTCGGCGAGAATGTCGCTGCGTCCGTTGTCAACAAGCACCACATGCATCTCGGCTCCAGGGCGTGCCTGCCTGAAATGCGACGTGTAGGAAGTGGTGGGCTGGCCGGTGGCCGAACGGCAGAGAAGCCGCTGAAACACTGCGAGCGACTTGTAGTCGGGCACGATTTTCTCTATGCCCATGGCCACGATGTGCAGTTTCGGCATTGAGGTTGACATGTCGGCATTGCCCTCATTGGTGCACACCACCACGTCGCCAGTTTCTGCCACGCCGAAATTGCAGCCCGTCATGCCGGCGCCGGCTTCCATAAACTGGTTGCGCAGGTGCTCGCGTGCGCATCGCGTGAGATAGGTGGGGTCGTAGTTTCCCGGCTCTTTGCTGATGCCTTTTTGCTCAAACATGCGGCCCACTTCCTCGCGTTTCAAGTGTATTGCGGGCATGACGATGTGGCTCGGTTTCTGATGCAGGAGCTGCAGAATGCGCTCGCCGAGGTCGGTTTCCACCACGTCGATGCCGTTTTCTTCGAGAAACGGGTTCATGCCGCACTCTTCGGTGAGCATCGACTTGCTCTTCACCATCTTTTCAACATGGTGATCACGCAGTATTGCGAGCACCGTTTTGTTGAATGCCTTGGCGTCTTTTGCCCAATGCACCACCACTCCACGGCTCTCAAGCTGTCGGCTGAAGGTGTCGAGATAGTCGGCAAGATGTGTTATTGTGTGGCGTTTTATCTGGCTCGCCTGTTCGCGCAATGTCTCCCATTCGGGCAGTCCGTGTGCCATGTCGTCGCGCTTTTGGCGCACCGACCAGAACGTGGCGTCGTGCCAAGTGGTTTTTTCTCGGTTTTCGTTGAAGCGCCGTGCCGCTTCGGAATGTAGTGTGCTCATAGTCCTGCTGCTAATATCTGTACGACATGAATGAACTTTATTGGTTTGCCGAGGCGTTTGGCTATGCCCTGCATGTGCATCAGACACGACGAGTCGGGACCGGTTACATACTCGGCTCCTGTGCTCATGTGGCGATCTATCTTGTCTTCGCCCATGCGGGCCGACACGTCGGGTTCTTCAATTGCAAACATTCCCCCGAAACCGCAGCACTCATCCTTGCGATCCGGTTCCTTTATGGTTATTCCGTTCACGAGGCGCAACAAATCGACAATCTTGTTGAATTGCGGCACGTTGCGCTCGGAGGGCGACGAGAGGCCAAGCTCGCGCACGCCGTGGCATGAGTTGTGCACACTCACCACATGAGGAAAAGATGAAGGCAATGATTTCACGTTCACCACATCGTGCAGAAACTCCACGACATCCATTATCTTCTTCGACGTGAGGCATTCGTGACGGCCTTGTGTGAGGCGGGGATGATATAATTTCACGAATGCTGCGCACGATGCCGAGGGGGCTACCACATAATCGTAGTCTTTGAACAACTCGTCAAAGCGTGTGGCGGTCTTGTCGGCCATTTTCTCAAAACCGGCATTGGCCATGGGCTGCCCGCAGCATGTCTGGTTGGGCGGATACTCCACGTCGAGCCGAAGACTTTTCAGTAACTTGTATGTCGCCACTCCCACTTCGGGATAAAGTGCATCGACATAACAAGGTATAAACAGACCAATTTTCATAATGTTACAAGTTCATCCTGTATAATTTCTAAGCTATTGCAAAAGTAACAATAATATGAAAGAAATCGGTTTCTGCAAATGATGAAACAATATGCGTTTTTAATTTATTTAACGTTGAAACGCAGACCCACCTGCATGCTGAAATTGCACGGTTTGTCCTTGAATATATTGTCGATTTGGCTTTTGTTGTCGATGTAGTAG
>CAVDJG010000265.1:0-3415 GCA_963609005.1 Acidaminococcaceae bacterium | reverse complement strand
GTCGAAGACACTGCGCACTATGGTGGGGTTGGCATTGTTCACGCTGATGTTGCCAATCTTACGGGTGCTCTTGCGGAGCGCACGCACCTCATCGACAACGTTGGCCGAGAGATACACCTCGCCGTTGTTTGAGAACAGTTTCAGTTCGCGCGGCAGAGCGTTGGCACCGCGATACTGACGTATGGGGGTGACGTTGGCATACTGCCAGTTGCTCATCCAGGGCATGGCTACCACACGGTTGCCGAGGTTTGCGAAGGTGACGGTGGCATAATGGTCCTTGCCCCAGTCGAGCCACTTCACTGTTTGTGGCTTGGAGTCGCACTTGAATTCCTTGCCGTCAAACTCGCCGATGAAATACTGCGTGGCCGATCCGCCGTAGACGAAGCCGGGGTTGATGTTGACAATCATCACATATTTCTGGTTCTGTTGGTCGCCGTCAACGGGCAGGGGGAAGAAGTCGGGGCACTCAAACTGGTTGGGCTGTGCGCCGAAGCCCTCGCCCCACTGGCTCACGTAGGTCCACTGTTTGAGGTTTTTCGACTGATAGAAGCGCATGTTCTTGTCGGCCGACACTATCATATACCACGACTTGTTTGGCTCATACCAGAATATCTTCGGGTCGCGGAAGTTCTCAAGCCCGTCGAAGGGAGTAACCACGGGGTTGTTCTTATACTTGGTGAACGTGCGTCCGTTGTCGCGGCTGTAAGCCATGCACTGCACCTGCACCTGGCGTCCGTCGTGCATGCTGTGCGAGGTGTAGAAGGCGACGATGGCGTTCTTGCCGAAGCCGGCGGTATTGCGGGTGTCGACCACCGAACTGCCCGAGAAGATGTGCCCCATCGGGTCGCGGGCGATGGCCGGGTCGAGGTGCTGCCAGTGCACGAGGTCGCGGCTCACGGAGTGTCCCCAGTGCATGTTGCCCCACTTCGATCCGTAGGGATTGTACTGGAAGTAGAGGTGGTACTCGCCGTCCTTGTACACGAGGCCGTTGGCGTCGTTCATCCATCCGTAGAGCGGCGTGTGGTGGTATACGGGGCGGTAGTAGTCGGTGTTGGCGGTGTCGAACGTGTCGGCGAGGCGCATCTCCTTGAAGGCGGCAGCATCGGCAGCAATGCCCGTGATCTTTACAACGGCCTTCTTGCCCGGCGTGAGTGCGAAGGGCACGGTGTAGTCGGTCTTGGTAGAGGCCAGGCGCACGTCCATCCAGGTGTCGGTGCTCTTGCCGGTTGAGAGCAGCACATGGGCTTCGGGCTGTGCTTCCTCTACGGGAAGTATGAGGTATCGTGTGGGGTTGGTTACGGTGATTACGGCTGTGTCGCCCTGCCATGCGGTTTGCATGGTTTGTGCGGTTGCTGCGGCAGAGAGTGCAAGTGCAGCGATAAGAGTAATAGGTTTGCGGTTCATATTTGTATGTTTGTTTTTAGTTGTTGTCGTTTGCGGTAAGGGGGAGAGGAGAGCGCCCCTCTCCCCATGATATATTGCTGTTTATGTAGGCAATGCAGTTCTTGTCGTTAGATCTTCAGTGTGGCAGTAAATTCCACAGTGAAGGGACGCAGATAGGAACCGGTCATAAGTTGGTTGCTTATGCCTTTGGCCTCATCCTTTGTAATCAGCTCGGCTCCGGCAATGCTGCCTTTGGCTCCGGTCTGGTTGAGGAAGTTCACCACGGTGCATCCGAGAGCAAGTCGCTTGGTGGCCTGCCAGTTGAGTCCGCCGAATGTCTCCCAGTGTCCGTTGAAGTAGTAGGCCTCGTTTATGTTGGCGTAGGTCTTCGAGAAGTAGCGGAACGAGGCCCAAATCTTGAGCGATGGCAGTATCATGTAGCTCGGGTCGAGCTCTACGAGCACCTGCGGCACCTCGGCCACGATGTTTCCCGTAGCGTTGATTTTGCCTTCGTAGCCGCTGGAGAACTTCACCGAGGTCTCATACTTCTTGTACGTCGGCTTCTGATAAGTGAAGAGGAAATGGAAGTCGAAGCCCTTGAACGGATGTGCCACCACGTCGGTAGTCCAACCCCATGTCTGAATGTCGTAGGTCAGCGGTGCTGCCTTTATCTCACCGTCGTGCTGCAGGTTGAGCGTGGAGTTGTTGTTGGTCTTCGAGATGTATGAGAAGAGCGACGTGAGGCTCAGCCAACGGTTGTTGTAGTAAACACCGGCACGGCCGAGAGGCACTGATATTTTGTCGGTGTTGGGCATCGTTGCTGGGGCGAAGGTTGAGATGGTGGGATGCTGCACGATGTAGGTGAAGTCGCCGGTGAGACCGAACGATGAAGTCATCTTGTAGGTCAGTGCAGCGGTGAAGTCGTAGTTCAGCCAGTCGTAGGCCATCTTTGCCGGTGCGATGATTGTGCCGTCGGCAGCCTTTGCGCCGAGGTAGTAGTCGGCGAAACGCCCTACAAACTCGCCTTCGGCATTCTTTACGGCGGCGTTCTCACCCTTGAGACGCTGCCACTCGAGGCGTGCGCCGTAGTAGACATTCAGTTTGGGAGTGATGTCCCAATCGTGCGTGAGATAGAGAGCCAGTTTGTTTTCGTGTCCCTTGTAATACTCCGATGCGTTCTTGTTGAAGTCGTAGAACACGCTGTTGCGTTTGGCGGAGTCCCACAGACGCAGAGCATACGACCCGTCGTCGGGCACGCTCTGGTCATACATTGTTGTGTTTGAAGCGTAGTCGATGTTGTAGTACCATTCGTTGAGGCCGACTCGCAGTGTTGAAGATTTGAAGCGTTTTTCTATTTCTGATGTGAGGAGCAGTTCATCGATGGTGCCTGCGTTGAGGCACGACATGCGCGTCTGCACATATTGTCCGTCGTAGTTTTGTGTCTGTCCCATGGCGTCGGTGTACTTGTACTTGTAGGCCCCGGCATCGGCGGCACGTAGATTGATGAGCTGCATGGGCGTCTGGTAGACGCAGGCTCCGCGTGAGTGGTCGTAGCGCATGTTTACGCGCCATTCCAGATTGTCGGAGAAGCGGTAGCGGTTGATCAGCGACACCTCGCTCGACCGGTTTTCGGTTGCATCGTAGAGTGTGGTCTGCTTTATCTCTCCCGTGCGCATGTCGCGGTAGGTCATGGTGTTGTCGGTGGGCAGATACGATGTGGTGCCGAGCTTGAACTTGCCGTATTCCTTCACCGAACCGTCGCCAACATAGATGAACGGTGCCGACTGCGTGGCGTAGTTGTACACGGGATGTGTGTTTGAATACTTATACATGGCCGTAATCTCGCCGCGTCCGCTGGCATAGCGCTTGGTGAGGGCAGCCTTGTATATTTGCGATCGGTCTTGCAGAGGTGTTGACTGCAGGCGGAATGTTCCGGGGTCGAAGTCCTGGTAGGCACTGGCACTGTAAAAAAGATCCTTGGCCATCGAACCGTTTAGGTTGAGCGAGAACTCCTGCAAACCAAAGTGGTTGG
>CAVDJG010000264.1:0-3426 GCA_963609005.1 Acidaminococcaceae bacterium | reverse complement strand
GTCGTTGTGTATGTCCATGTAGGGGAAAGTGTGCGCGCCGCAGTCGGATCCGAGCAGAAGCGAGTCGCACGACGAGTAGTTGCGTGCGCCGTCGGCATTGCGCGTGGCGCGCACCAGACCGCGGTAGGAGTTCTGGCTGTGGCCGGCCGAGATGCCTTTCGAGATGATGGTGCTCTTGGTGTTCTTGCCCATGTGTATCATCTTGGTGCCCGTGTCTGCCTCCTGGTAGTTGTTGGTCACTGCCACCGAGTAGAATTCGGCCTGCGAGCCGTCGCCGCGCAACACGCACGACGGGTATTTCCACGTTATGGCCGAGCCTGTTTCCACCTGCGTCCACGAGAGCTTTGAGTTTACTCCGCGCAGGTCGCCGCGCTTCGTAACGAGGTTGAGCACGCCTCCGCGGCCGTGCTCGTCGCCCGGATACCAGTTCTGCACGGTGGAGTATTTCACCTCGGCACGGTCGTTCACCACGATTTCCACTATTGCGGCGTGCAGCTGGTTCTCGTCGCGCATGGGCGCGGTGCAGCCTTCGAGATAGCTCACGTAGGCGTCGTCGTCGGCAATGATGAGCGTGCGCTCAAACTGCCCTGTGTTGCGTGCGTTTATGCGGAAGTAGCTGCTCAGCTCCATGGGGCAGCGCACTCCCTTGGGGATATATACGAACGAACCGTCGCTGAACACCGCACTGTTGAGCGCGGCGAAGAAGTTGTCGCGGTAGGGCACTACGCTTCCCAGATACTGGCGCACCAGGTCGGGGTGCTGCTTTATGGCATCGCCTATGGAGCAGAATATTATGCCCTTCTCGGCGAGGTGCTGCTTGAAGGTGGTCTTCACGCTCACCGAGTCCATGATGGCATCCACGGCCACGCCGCTCAGTGCCAGACGCTCCTCAAGCGGTATGCCGAGCTTGTCGAAGGTCTTCATCAGTTCGGGGTCGATTTCCTTCTTCTCGTCGCTTTTCTTGGCCAGAGGGTCGGCGTAGTAGGATATGGCCTGATAGTCGATAGGCGGTATATGCACATGTCCCCACTCCGGTTGCTTCATCGTGAGCCAGTGTCTGAAAGCCTTCAGACGGAACTCGAGCATCCAGTCGGGTTCTCCCTTCTTGGCCGAGATGAGCCGCACGACATTCTCGTTGAGCCCTTTTTCTATTATGTCGGTATGCACGTCGGTGGTGAAGCCGTACTCATATTTCTGCTCGGCCACCTGGCGCACAAAGGCATTCTTGGTGTCTTTATTTTCCATATTCAGTATGCATCGCGGCACACGTCGGCGTGCCAGCGCTTTAAGAGTGCAAAGTTACGAATAAAGCGACGAACAGGCGAATTTTTAAATGAAAATGTGCAGCACGCGGCGCGTGTGCCGATGCCGTTTTATGCGGCCGAAACTCGGACCGTAACGGCGGCGGCAACAAAACGGGCGAAGCACGGGCGCGGCGCGGTTTTCAGGCACTGTATTTGCTCATGTCACAAAAAACTACATCGCATCATGGAACATCTTTTCGACGACATGCCTGCACCCCGCAAACTGGGGGCACGCGAACGCACTTGGCGCAACAACTACGCGCGCCTGGAGGAGTATATCATAGCCAACGGACATCTGCCCGACAAGCGGAAGGTGGACAACCGCGAACTGCTCAACTGGTGGAAATACAACCGCAAGAGGGCACTTGCCGGACTGCTCGACGACGAGCGGCTGCGCCTGATCAACCGCCTAAGCCACATGCGCGACAGCTACCGCGACTGAGCCGTGCAGCCTCGGCCTGCGCGGCAGCAGCGCCACTGCCACGACAAAAAAGAGAAAAGAAAACGAAAATTTGTTATGCCGCCACTGAGCGGAGGCAATTTATGCGTAACTTTGCAGCATCCTTACACGATTATACAAAGGACAACAATGAACAGGTTTTTCGTAACAGCACTGTCTGCGGTAGTTTATGTGTGTGCCGTGGCAGCGCAGAAACCGGCGTCAGGATTGACGTTCGATGTTTCGAAAGGCGTGGCGGGGTCTGTGACGGTGGCCAATGGCCAGACCGTTCACTATACTGCCTACACTAAGCTCTTCTACGTTGCCAACGTCGAAGATTCAACCTACCAGTATCTCAACATCTTCGTGCCCGACGGCGCCACGCAGCGCACGCCCATCTTCATGCGCAACTATGTGGGCGGCTACATGGCTGCCGAACCGCGCGGCATCGACCCGGGCGACGCCTCAGGACGCGCCCTTGCCGAGGGCTATGTGGTGGCCATTCCGGGAGCGCGCGGACGCAACTCCACCGTGAAGGGCAAGCGCGGACGCACCGTCTACACCGGGCGTGCCCCGAAGGCACTGCTCGACCTCAAGGCGGCCGTGCGCTACCTCAGGCTTTTCGACAGCGTAATGCCGGGCGACGCCGAGCGCATCATCACCGACGGAACGAGTGCAGGCGGGGCAATGTCGGCCCTGCTCGGGGCCACCGGCAACCATCCCGACTACGAACCGATGCTCAAGGCTATGGGAGCGGCCGACACGCGCGACGACATCTACGCCGCCGTGTGCTACTGTCCTATCATCGATCTCGACCACGCCGACATGGCCTATGAGTGGCTCTACCGCTGCACCAACGGCAAGAGCCGTCCGCTGACGCCCGGACAGGAGCGCGTGAGCAACGAGCTTGCGGCACTTTATCCGGCCTATCTCGACTCGCTCAATCTGAGGAAAGCCGACGGCACGCCGCTCAACTCGGCCAACATGATCGACTATGTGAGGCAGCTCATCATAGCCTCGGCACAGGAAGCCAAGGACGCGGGCGCCGAGATTGCCGACACACTGGGCTTCACGTTCAGCACGTCGGGCATGTTCAGAGCACCGGTAAACGGCGGCATGCACCGCCCCGGAGGCCCCGACGCGGCACTACGGAATGAAGGAAACGGCGGAATGAGGCCTGCCCGCCACAATGAAAAGGGCGAATACATAACCGCGCTCGACATGGACAAGTATCTTGCCTATGTGGTATCGACGATAGCATTGAAGACTCCGCCCGCCTTCGACAGCAAGGATGTGGCCGGAGGACGCGCCAGCGGCGAAAACGAGGAGTTTGGCGACGATGCCGGAAGCAGCGTCAACTTCACCGCCTACTCGCTGCGTCAGGCCACGGGCAACGCCAATGCCCAGCCGTCAGAAGCCATAAGGCGCAACGTGCGCATGCTCAATCCCATGTGCTACATAGCCGACCCGCTGTCCACCGTAGCGCCGCACTGGTATATAAGGCACGGCGCGCGCGACCGCGACACGGCATTCCCCATTCCGGTGGCACTTGCCGTGAAGCTGCAGAACACCGGGCGCGACGTGGATTTCAAGCTGCCGTGGAACCGCCCCCACTCGGGCGACTATGCCTTGGCCGAGCTCTTCAGTTGGACGGGCAAGGTGGCTCCGGCTGCCGAATAGAAC
>CAVDJG010000263.1:0-3452 GCA_963609005.1 Acidaminococcaceae bacterium | reverse complement strand
ATATTGGACTGTGGCTTTTCCCGCTGCTTATAGGCAAGGTGTTGAATGCAACCAACGAAGGCGTTACCGATGCCACCCAGCTCAACTACACCGCTCCGCTTGTAATGCTTGCTGGTCTTGGTGTTGCTGCATTTGTTATAGGTCTTATTCTGAAAGTCGTTGACAAGAAGAAAGGACTGGGACTTGAAGAACCCAACATCAAGGAATAGGAAAACAGATGTTGGCATTTGTAAAATATGGAGGCAGTTTGCCACGCAAATGACCAATAATACGATGTTGAAATGACATTCATTCCCCGGAAGTTAAACTGAAACTTCCGGGAAATTTTATTTTTGTAGCCGTTTAATAGCTACAAAAAAGAAATAGCCGGAACACTGTATTCGTTTGCGAATTGCAGTATTCCGGCTATTAATCTGGGTTGCCCGTGTGTTTTACACTATCTTAAACCTGATGCGGAATTGGTGTTTCTGTTCATCCCAATTAGTTCCAAGCATCACGAATTTGCCTATCTGACGTGTAGAGCGCACATGTTTGCCGATGCACGGACAAACGTCATAGTCGCCAATATACACCAATCTGATTTTGTCAGAAGCGTTTTGTGGCAGTCTGTCGGCATTGACAGTTTCCGGCAGGTTGTCCTTGTCTACGGTTTCATATCTCACCGGCAGGTCTGCATCGATAAGTTCATTCATGCGGGCCTCTATTTCATTCTCTTCCTTACGGGAGGGCTTATGGTCGATAATGAAGCTTATTTTGCTCTTTCTGCGTTCAATGTGTGCGTTGCTCGAACGCTCGCATCCAAACATGCGCACCATTGTCTGGTTCAACAAATGCTCTGCTGTGTGGGCAGGCGGAAACTCTTCTTTGTTGTGTTCGTTAAACACTACATTCTGTTCCATAGGGAAAATGAATTTAAAGATGACACAACCAAACGCACCGATTTCTGTTTGTATGCTACAATCCGATTTCAGATTGACGTTGACCTTCGCTCCTGTAAGCAATTCTTCAGCACATACTTCAGCTTCGGGAATGTTCAGAAATTTAAAGGCGTGTTCGGGTATTTTGATGTCGCTCACGGTTTTCTCGCCCGAGAAATTGGCAGCAACGAGCAACATCTCGTTTCCACTCTTTCGCAAGAAAGCATATTGCCGCGAAGCCAACTGCGGGTTAACATACATGAGATCGAAGAATTCCCCGTCGGATACGGCACTCTCCTTTTGGGCAATGTTGAGAATGTCGGAATACATGCCACACAGTTTCCGCTCATTGGCAAGCGGTCGTTTCTTGACATAAGCGCGGTAGATGGTGTCGATTGTCCAATAGTCGAAAATCGTAGTGCGCCCGTCGCAGCCGCTGAATCCCTCCTTGTCCATTCCTCGCTCGCCGTATTCCTGTCCGGCATACACCATGAACGGATTTTTGCGCATGAGTGCATTCACCACAAATGCAGGATAGGCACGGAAGCCATCACCTGCAAAAAAGTCGCTGGCAATGCGCTGTTCGTCATGGTTTTCAAGGAAGAACAACATGTGCTCGTGTATATCGTCGGTTGCCTGCCAGCATGCAGTGATGGCCGATGTGTCACAGTTTCCGCATGTCACGGCACGCATCGTGTCATACATTCCCACCTTGTCGTAGAGATAGTCGAAGCCGGCAGATATGTAATTGCGGTAAAGCGCCGGGTTGTACACTTCGGCAATAAAAACGATGTTGGGAAAGTCTGCCTTGACTTTTGCTATTGCCCACTTCCAAAATTCCACCGGAACCATCTCTGCCATGTCGCAGCGGAACCCGTCAACACCTTTCGATGCCCAGAAAAGCAGGATGTCGGCCATTTTCTGCCATGCCGACGGTGTGGGACAAAAATGTACGGATCGTCCTCCTGCATCGCAATAGTCCACACCGTAGTTTATCTTCACCGTTTCATACCAGTCGTTTATTCCGGGATGACAGTCAAAGTGGTCGTTGCCAGTTGCCATGGCTGGATATTCGGAATAGGCCACACTTTCTCCGCCAAAAAGGTCCACCGATGGAGAGAAAGGCTCGTTCACGCAATAATAGAAATCATTGTGTGGCGTGAAGCCCATGTTCTTGTCGTCG
Source organism: Acidaminococcaceae bacterium (assembly GCA_963609005.1). Classification (GTDB taxonomy): domain Bacteria; phylum Bacteroidota; class Bacteroidia; order Bacteroidales; family Bacteroidaceae; genus Prevotella. Next base: position 1,352 of record CAVDJG010000263.1, on the reverse strand, counting down.
TCTTCCCCAAGATCCATTACACCTTTTGGCCGCGTTACCGACTTGTATTGACGTGCCACATGGTTGGGCACAAAGTCGATAATCATTTTCAGTCCGGCCTTGTGTGTATTGTCAACAAGCTGTTTAAACTCGTCCATTCGCTTGTCAACATCCTCAGCCAAGTCTGGGTCGATGTCATAATAATCGGTTATGGCATATGGAGAACCAGCTTTGCCCTTCACGATTGCAGGATGTTGGCGCGGAATGCCGTATGAAGTATAGTCGGTAGTAGATGCGTGCCTTATCAGGCCGGTATACCAAACGTGGGTAAATCCTTCCGATTTTATTTGCCCAAGAACTTCTGCGTCAAAGAAATTCATCTTTCCACAACCGTTTTCGGCAACCGTTCCATTCTCCTTGCGGGTGTTGCAGCGGTTGCCGAAAAGACGTGTGAAAATCTGGTAAATGATGATTTTCTGTCGGTTCATGCTCTTGGTTATAGTATGCCGTGGGCAGCAACCGATTTGTCAATACGGCCTATCATTCCTTGAAGAGCTTTGCCCGGGCCGCATTCGGTGAAGTCGTCAGCTCCGTCTTTTATCATGTTCTGCACACTCGACGTCCATTTCACGCTGCTGGTGAGTTGTGCAATCAAGTTGGCCTTGATCTCCTCGGCATCGGTGTGGGGCTTGCCGTCAACGTTTTGATATACCGGGCATTTCGGAGTCTTGAACGATGTGGCCTCAATTGCCTTTTCAAGTTCTTCCTTTGCCGGCTGCATAATGGGTGAGTGGAATGCTCCGCCCACTTTCAACGGCAATGCACGCTTTGCTCCTGCGGCTTTCAGTTTTTCGCAGGCAACGTTTATTGCATCCATGCTTCCGCTTATCACAAGCTGTCCGGGGCAGTTGTAGTTGGCCGGAACAACGATGTTCTCAGGAGTGCTCACCTCGTTGCAGATGTTTTCAATGGTTTCATCGGGCAAGCCAATTACGGCAGCCATTGTTCCGGGGTTGGCCTCGCAAGCCTTCTGCATGGCCATTGCACGCGTATAAACAAGCTTCAATCCGTCTTCAAAGCTCAGGGCTTCAGATGCCACGAGAGCCGACAGTTCTCCCAAAGAGTGTCCTGCCACCATTGACGGGCAGAAATCGTCGCCAAGGCACAATGCCGAAATTACACTGTGGAGGAAAACAGCGGGCTGTGTCACTTTTGTCTGTTTCAGTTCCTCGTCGGTGCCGCCGAACATGATGTCGGTGATGCGGAAACCAAGAATATCATTGGCTTTTTCAAAAAGGCTCTTGGCCGTTTCGTTGGAATCGTAAAGATCTTTGCCCATTCCAACAAATTGCGATCCCTGTCCAGGGAAAACG
>CAVDJG010000262.1:0-3460 GCA_963609005.1 Acidaminococcaceae bacterium | reverse complement strand
GGTGTATAGCATGTCGCCTAGTCTGCACCTGACAGTGTTGCCGTTCTGTCGTGTCAGAATGGCTTGCGATAGGTGCATCCGTTGCGCCATTCGCTGCATCCGTATGCGGTTTTGCCTTTTATTATTTTGCCTTTGCCGCACAAGGGGCATGTCGTGCCCACGATTTCGTCGGCAGTGTCGGCCGTCGCAGCATTGTCAGTAGTGGCTTTTGTGGCAGTTTTTGCTGCCGCCTTTCGTGCCGTCGTCGTGGCTTTCTTTGCCGTGGAAGGTTTTTTGCGCGTTTTCTTCTTCAAATCGTCGTCGGTTGTTACCGTCACACGTCGGTTGCTGTTGTCGCGCAGCACATCGTTTACGATTTCGGTGATTTGCTGTTTCAAACCGTCGATAAATTCTGCCGCATCGTATTTCTTGTGTTCAATGTCGCGCAGTTTCTTCTCCCAAATACCAGTAAGTTCACAACTTTTGAGCAGTTCCTCGTGTATGGTGTCGATGAGTTCGATGCCCGTGGCTGTGGCCACGAGGTTCTTGCGCTCGCGCCTTATGTAATGACGCTTGAACAGAGTCTCTATTATTCCTGCGCGTGACGACGGGCGTCCTATGCCGTTCTCTTTGAGTGCGGCGCGCAAAGTCTCGTCTTCTACGAATTTTCCTGCCGTTTCCATGGCGCGGAGCAGCGTTGCCTCGGTGTAGTATTTTGGCGGTGTCGTCCACTTCTCGGCGAGTGTGGGTGTGTGTTCACCGCTTTCGCCGGGCGTGAATGTGGGCAAAGTGCGTTCTTCATCGCCCTTCTTGCTGTCGTCGTCGGCATCTTGTAGGTTTGGTACTTTGGCCGCTGAGTTGCCGTTCTGGTATACGGCACGCCATCCCGGCGACAATATTTCCTTGCCGCTAGCCTTTAATTCCACATCGTCAACGGTGCCGAGCACGGTGGTAGTTGAAAATACACAGTCGGGATAGAATGCCGCGATGAAGCGGCGCGCTATGAGATCGTAGACATTGCGCTCTATGTCGGTGAGCATGGTAGCCGGAACTCCGGTGGGTATGATGGCGTGGTGGTCGGTGACTTTTGATGTGTCGAACACGCGTTTGGGCTTTGGCAGCTTTTTGCCGGCAAGCGGTTGCACGAGTTGTTCGTAGCCACGCAGACCGCCGAGGATGCTTGCGCACTTGGGGTAGATGTCGTCGCTGAGATATTGTGTGTCTACACGTGGATAGGTGGTGAGCTTGTGCTCATAAAGTCCCTGTATTATGTTCAGCGTGGTTTCGGCGCTATATCCGAACTTGCGGTTGCATTCCACTTGCAGCGAGGTGAGGTCGAAAAGCCGTTGTGGAGCCTCATTGCCTTTCTTTTTCTGCACGTCGGTCACGGTGAAAGGCTTGTCGGCAATAGTGGCAAACGCTTTTTCGCCCTCCTCTTTTGTTGAGAATTTGCCTTGGGTGGCGGTGAATAGCGTGTCGCGGTATATGGTGGAGAGCACCCAGTAAGGCTCCGGCTCGAAATTGTCTATTTCCTTTTGCCGGTTAACAATGAGTGCCAGAGTTGGAGTCTGCACCCGTCCGATGCTCAGCACCTGCCTGTTCTGTCCGTATTTCAGCGTGTACAGGCGCGTGGCATTCATCCCTAGAAGCCAATCGCCAATGGCACGGCTCAGTCCTGCGGTGTATAATGACTGATATTCTTCCTGGTCTTTGAGCGAGTTGAAGCCTTCGCGTATGGCTTCGTCGGTCATCGATGAAATCCAGAGTCGTTTCACCTTGCATTTTGCCCGGGCTTTCTGCATCACCCATCGTTGTATCAGTTCACCTTCCTGTCCGGCATCACCGCAGTTCACTATGCTGTCGGCATTCTGCATCAGACGCTCAATCACGGCAAACTGCCGTTTTATTCCGTCGTCGTCGATGAGCTTTATGCCGAAGCGCTGGGGTATCATGGGCAATGCCCCGAGGCTCCAGTGTTTCCACTGCTCGGTGTAGTCGTTGGGTTCTTTCAGAGTACACAGGTGTCCGAATGTCCACGTCACTTGGTAGCCATTGCCTTCCATATATCCCTGGCAACTCTTTGTGGCTCCCAAAATGCGTGCTATGTCTTTTGCGACACTCGGTTTCTCGGCTATGCAGACTATCATTATACTGTTCTTTTTCCTTTTTGTTTTGGGGCGTGAGATACTGTTCTTGGGCTGCGGTTGAAATTGCCGCACATGTGCAAACTGTGTCGTTTGTGGCGTGCAAAGTTACTTATTTTATCGTTTAAAACGCCATTCGGCAGCCCTTTATTTGCCGTTGCCGCACCGGCAGTAAGTGCCAAAACAACGTGAAACACTTGGCTAAGTGAAATAATATTAGTAGTTTTGCATACCGCTTATGCCATTGCGGGCATAGCTGTTTGCTTGCATTGGACTACAAAAGAAGTAAAAGTCTATTGACATGAAAAAAATATTGCTATTAGGTTCGGGCGAATTGGGCAAGGAGTTTGTCATCGCCGCAAAGCGTGCAGGACAATATGTCGTTGCATGCGACAGATATGAGGATGCTCCGGCCATGCAGGTGGCCGACGAGTGCGAGGTGTTCAACATGCTTGACGGCGATGCTTTGTCGGCTGTCGTGCAACGTCACCGCCCCGACATAATAGTGCCTGAGATTGAGGCCATACGCACCGAGCGTCTGTTCGATTTCGAACGCGAAGGCATACAGGTTGTGCCGAGCGCGCGTGCGGTGAACTACACCATGAACCGTAAGGCCATACGCGACCTCGCTTCGAAAGAACTTGGGCTGCGCACCGCAAAGTATTTCTATGCTAAGACACTCGACGAATTGCGCGAACACGCCAAGGAAATTGGTTTTCCGTGTGTCATCAAACCTCTCATGTCGTCGTCGGGACACGGCCAAAGCATCGTGCGCGACGAGAGCCAGCTCGCCTCTGCCTTCGAGGCTGCTATGGAAGGCAGCCGTGGCGACGTGAAAGAGATAATAATAGAAGAGTTCATACATTTCGATTCTGAATTTACTCTGCTGACAGTGACGCAGAAAGACGGTCCCACGTTGTTCTGTCCGCCCATAGGGCATGTGCAGAAAGACGGCGACTACCGCGAGAGTTGGCAGCCGTTCTGCCTGCCCGACGACGAGTTGCGCAAGGCCGAGGAAATGGCCGAAAAGGTTACGCGCGCCCTTACGGGTGCAGGAATATGGGGCGTGGAGTTCTTCCTTACGAAGCAGGGCGAAGTGATTTTCTCCGAGCTTTCGCCGCGTCCGCACGACACGGGTATGGTGACACTTGGCCACACCACCAATCTTTCGGAGTTTGAACTTCATTTCCGTGCCGTAATGGGGCTGCCCATTGCAGGCATTCACCTCGAACATGCCGGAGCAAGTGCAGTGGTGCTCGCCAAGGAGGAGGCCGACCACGACCCCGAATACAACCTTATCGATGCACTGCGCGACGATTATACACGTGTTAGAATAT
>CAVDJG010000261.1:0-3482 GCA_963609005.1 Acidaminococcaceae bacterium | reverse complement strand
GTCAAATATATTGTGTACTTTTGCAAAGCAATTCGCCGTCTGGCAAACGGCATGCAAAGCAACAGTAATGCACTTAAAAACATTGACTATGAAAAGAAAAATAGCCGCATTGGCAGTGGGACTGCTCACCGCCGTTACAGCAAGCGCACAGTTTGAACAGGGCAAGGCATATATCGGAGGGTCGCTCACCGGACTTAACCTGAGCTACTCGGGCGTGGAGCATCTCAAGCTCGGCGTGCAGGCACAGGCCGGATATATGGTGGCCGACGACGTGATGCTGCTTGCCGGGGCGTCGTATAAGCACACCGGAAACGATTTCGAAGCCGACCAGTTCTCGGTGGGTGTGGGCGGCCGCTACTACATAGAACAGAACGGCATATATCTTGGCGTGAACTGCAAGCTGCTGCATGCCAACCACGACTACAACGACGTGATGCCCGGAGTTGAGGTGGGCTACTCGTTCTTCCTCAACGGTTCGGTGACGATAGAGCCGGCCGTTTACTACGACCAGTCGTTTAAAAACCACAGCGACTACTCGGCCATAGGTCTTAAACTCGGCGTGGGCGTGTATCTGTTCAAGAACTAATGGAGGGCACCTATCCTTCGCGGCTGCTTGAAAAGGCCGTTTCTGAATTTTCCAAATTCCCCGGCATCGGGCGCAAGACGGCCCTGCGGCTTGTGCTGCATGCCTTGCGGCAACCGCAAGAAGATGTCGAGTCGTTCACGGGGGCGCTCTCCGAGCTGCGGCGCGATGTCAAGTATTGCAGCGTGTGCCACAACATCAGCGACACCGACGTGTGCCCCATCTGCTCCGACCGGCGGCGCGACGCATCGACAATATGCGTTGTCGAGAACATACGCGACGTGATGGCCGTGGAGAACACACAGCAGTATCGCGGATTGTATCATGTGCTCGGCGGCATAATATCGCCGATGGACGGCGTGGGCCCCAACGACATTGCGGTTGACTCGCTTGTTGCACGCGTGGCCGAAGGCGGCGTGAAGGAAGTAATACTCGCCCTGAGTTCCACAATGGAAGGCGATACCACCAATTTCTACATATCGCGCAAGCTTGCCGGCTACGACGTGGCACTGAGCGTAATAGCGCGTGGCATATCGGTGGGCGACGAACTGGAATATACCGACGAGGTTACGCTCGGCCGCGCGATACTCAACCGTACGAAAATGACCAGTCAACAATGAAACATACACAACATCGCCTCATGGCGATATTCTGCACCTTCACCGTGCTTTCGGCGGTTGTCGCCGTGCTCTGCGAGAGCGGAATCTTGCCTGAGGGCGTGCTCAAGACAGCCGACGGCAGCGCCGAGTTTGCGGCAGCGATGGTGATGGAACTGACCACAATATGCGTGATACCGGTGGCTCTGCGGCTCTTCAAATGGAAGGCAGTGGCGCGCCGCGTGGCCACGCCCGAAGGACTGTTGTGCCTCGGATCGGTGCGCTTGCTCATGCTCTGTGTGCCGATGCTCGCCAATACGGTGCTTTATTATCTTTATGTCAACGTGGCCTTCGGCTACCTTGCAATCATCCTTTTTCTGTGCATGGCATTTGTCTTGCCCACAAAAGAGCGCTGTGCCGCCGAAATGGCGGCCGGCAACGGCGAAAACAAACAAGAATAAGCTTTGAAACTATCAATAGTCATTGTCAACTATAACGTCAAGTATTATCTTGAGCAGTGCCTTCTTTCGGTGAGAAAAGCCACCGGAGGCTTGGAATGCGAGGTGTTTGTCGTGGACAACCACTCGCACGACGGGTCGGTGGAATATCTTTCAAGCCGTTTCCCCGAGGTGTGCTTCATCAGCAGCAACCACAACCTCGGCTTTTCAAGGGCCAACAATGTGGCCATAAAGCAAAGCTCGGGCGACTATGTGCTTTTGCTCAATCCCGACACGATAGTGGCCGAGGAAACCATACGCGAGGTGCTCGCCTTTGCCGATGCACACCCTAAGGCCGGAGGCATTGGCGTGCGCATGCTGCGCACCGACGGCGTAATGGCTCTGGAGTCGCGCCGTGGCCTGCCCACGCCCATGACCTCGTTCTACAAGATGAGCGGCTTGTGTGCGCGTTATCCGCAAAGCCGCCGTTTCGGACGCTACTATCTCAGCTTTCTGCCCACCGACACTCCGGTGCGCATCGAGGTGGTGAGCGGTGCGTTCTTCATGCTGCGCCGCGAGGCCATCAACACGGTTGGCATGCTCGACGAGGACTATTTCATGTATGGCGAGGACATCGACCTGAGTTATCGGCTGCTTAAAGGGGGCTTCGAAAACTGGTATGTGCCGGCGCCGATACTGCACTACAAGGGCGAGAGCACGCACCGTTCGTCGTTTCGCTATGTGCATGTGTTCTACGACGCCATGCTCATCTTCTTTAGAAAACACTACGGCAACCTGAGTCTCCTGGTGTCGCTGCCCGTGAAGTGTGCCATATATGCCAAGGCAACAGTGGCACTTGTGCGCATGCAGGCACGCAGGGTGCGCAAGGGCATGGGCTTCTTTCGCGGGCGCAAGTGCGTGACACCGCTGTATGTATTCGTAGGGTCGCGCAAGACGGTGGCCCGTTGCCGCCAATTGGCACGCCGCAAAGGGCTCGATGCACGCTTTGTTGAGGGCGACATGGCACGTTTGCCCGAAGGACACCGCAACCTTGAACTGCCGCATACTATGCCTGTTTATGTGGTGTATGACACCGATGCATACTCCTATACCGACATTTTCAATATTTTCTCTGCCGCTCCTGCCGACAATCTGCGCATCGGTACATATACGCCGAAGACTGGAACGGTAATCACCGAAGACGAAATTCTCGTATGAGTGACACTCATCCCAAACTGCACATAAGGGCCATGGAGCCCGAAGACCTCGACTTTCTCTATGAAATGGAGAACGACAGCGACTGCTGGGGGGTAGGCAACACAAGTGTGCCATACTCGCGCTATGTGCTGCATGAATATATTGCAAGCGCAACAAACGACATTTACGCCGACCGACAAGTGAGACTCATGGTTGACAACGACGAGAAAACCGTCGTAGGAGTGGTGGATTTGGTGAATTTCAGTCCGCAACACCGCCGCGCCGAAGTGAGCATTGCCGTGAGAAAGACTTTCCGCCGGAAAGGATATGCAGAGTCGGCAATGCGCCTTATCATGGAGTATGCAGTGAAAATTCTGCATCTCAGACAGATATATGCTATCGTTGCCGACAACAACGAAGCCTCGCTCGCACTGTTCAGAAGCCTTGGTTTTGTAGACGGAAACCGGTTGAAAGACTGGCTCTACGACGGGGTTGAATACAAGGATGCAATATTAATGCAAAGATTTTTGTAAAAAACAGGGCTGAAAATTTTAAGGAATGGAATAAAATTTGTACTTTTGCACTCGCTAAGAAAAAACGAGGCGTTTGCAACTGGTGCGTTAGTTCAGTTGGTTAGAATGCCTGCCTGTCACGCAGGAGGTCACGAGT
>CAVDJG010000260.1:0-3547 GCA_963609005.1 Acidaminococcaceae bacterium | reverse complement strand
GCCGGTGTATATGCATCCGTCCACCGAGGCATTGTCGAGTGTGAGCGTGTTGGTTGCGCGGTCGTAGCTGGCATTGCCGTTGATGCAGGGCAGCACAGAGAGGTCGGCGCAGTTGGTTTCGTCCACATAGTAGTTGCCTATTTCCAGCATGTAGTCTTCCAGTTCTGCAAACGTCACTTCGGCAGCCAGCTTGCCGTCTTTGGCCACTCCGCGCAGACTGCTGTCGTAGGCGGCCCCTTCGGGCGACGTGATCTTCACCCTTGCGGTGTTCAGTTCGGTTATGTTGGCCGTTGCCGATGTGCTGCCCGAGAGCTTCACGTTGGCTTCGCTTAGGTTGAGGCATACGCCGTCGTCGGCACCCTCAATTCCGTATTTTCCGCTTGCATCCAGGTCCATGCGATAAATTTCGAGCATATCGTGTGCAAGTATGGCCGGATAGCCGCCCGATGCAGTTGCCGTGAGCTTGCCGTTGTACATCGCTGCGTTGGTTTGCATGTAGGATTCCTTCCCTAAAATCATTGCCGGTGCTCCGTTGGCGGTAAGTGTGCTTTCCGAATTGCCTTCGAGTGCGATTGAAAATTCCTCTATGTCCGACCGTATTGCCGGCACGCCAGGCTCGGGCGTGATGCTGCAGTTTCTCAGATAGAGCATGCATTCGCCTTCTTCATAATATATGTAGCCGCTTACGCCGGGTATCTGCGACAGCTTGTCGAAGTTGGTGCTCGTCACCTGCACCCCTGCAATCCACAGGTCGTAGGCCTCGCGTTTGTATACGTTAACCCTGCTGGCAGCCTCGCCGTCGGTTGCCACGGCATGCAGCGAAGCGTCGAATGCCGCGCCGTCCCCGATGTCGCATTCGTCGGTTTCGAATGCGGCCAGCTTCTCAATCTTTCCGTATGTCGCGAAATTCGAGTTCTTTATCACGAGCGTTTCGCCGTCGGTGCCAGTCACTCCGCTCACCGCTGTTCCGTAGAGCGAGACCGTAAGTTTCAAGAAATTGGCCACCGTCACCTTGGTGCCTTTGCCTATGTGCAGATAGGTGAAGCTTGAAGGGTCGGCTTCAGAACCCTCTATCGTGGTGTTGGCTTCGAGCAGCACTCCGCCATCTTGATACATTGTGATGTCGCCTTTGCACTTTATCGTCAGGCCGTCGATGCCCATGTTGTGTATAACGGGCACATTCTGGTCGGAGGCGTAGAGGTTGTCTAAGGTGAGAGTCTTTGTGGCCGGGTCGTAGCTCGCCTTGCCCCGGTGCTGACTGAACTGTATGTCGCTGCAGTTCTCGCTTGTCACCTGCACGTCGCGCAGTTTCAGCGCGTATTGCTGCACTGTCTCTTCGGCCATGGCATGGCCTGGTGCGAATGCCGCCGCAAGCAGTGCCACGGCAAGGCACAGTTGCCTCATGGCTGCGCGGGCAACTGCCGGCATTTGTTTGTGGGTAGTGTTGTTTCTCATAATGTAGTGGTTTTGGTTTTTATATGGTTTTTCTTGTGCTGTGGTTTTTGCATGCGGGGTGTGATGCAAAAGTATGGCATTCCGCCTGAAATGCCGTTGTCGGGCTTGTTGTATTTCGTTTTCTGCGGGCAAATACAACAAAAACACACTGCATAAGGTTGAGGAATAAACGCAGAAAAGGGCTTTTCAGCGTGGCGTCATACTTTGCATTATGAATGTCACAAGGCATTGCCGCAATTCAATTAATTGGTGTCCGGTAAAAAAAACTGTCTGACACAGTAAGGCATTGAAGGCAGTTTTTACATGCTTTTGGTGCGACACCGGGCTTGTCTTTATCCTTCGTATGGTTTACTGTCTGCCCTGCCACTGTATGGTAGGGCATTCAAATTTCAACCGCATAAATGCGCGTTTGCGTGAATTGTTGAGCACAAAGCCCTGCAAGGGCGCAACATCATAGCCCAGGGTGAGGAGGGAGCAGAGCGACCGACGTAACCCCGGGTAAACGCAATGCATCAAGGGTGGACTGAAAGTTCACCACAATACGTTACAATACTAATGCAATGACACACTAATCGTTGTGCTGACCTTACAGGCCAGCCTTGCCGCAAACACATTACCCAGGGTTACGCATCACGGCTTCGCCGCTCTGCTCACCCTGGGCTATGACTGTTACGCCCTTTCAGGGCTGCCATGTCGTCCCTACGGGATATGTTGTTTGCGATGTTTTATCGGACACCAATAAATTCAATTAATGCTTCGTAGGCTGAAAAAAAATATGGCGCCATTCTGCCAAACAAGCGTTTTTGCAGAATGACGCCATACGCCGCACGTGCGTGCAGCGGTTCATTTATACTCGTTCACCGGAAGCTCTCCGTTGAGTGCACCGAGTGCGTTGAATGCCAGCGAGGCCATTTCTCCCTCGCCGGGCAGCACTACCACGGGTGCGAGAAACTCCACTTGCTTCTTTATTTCCTCCACGCAGTATTTGCTGTAGGCTATTCCTCCGGTGAGTATTATGGCTTGGGCCTTGCCCCACAGAGCCACTGCCATGGCACCGATTTGTTTCGACACGGTGTAGAGCATGGCTTCGAGCACTTCGTGGAAGGGTTCTTCTCCGGCTTCGGCGCGCCGTGCTATTTCCTTCATGTCCTTCATGCCGAGAAGCGCCTGGCAGCCTCCGTTTCCGGCGAGCATCTTCATTATCTGCGCCTGCGAGTACTTGCCCGAGAAGCAGAGCCTCACGAGCTGGTCGGCGGGCAGTGTGCCCGATCGTTCGGGGGCTATGGGTCCTTCGCCGTTGAGGGCGTTGTTCACGTCGATCACGCGTCCGAGGTGGTGTGCCGACACGCATATTCCGCCACCCAGGTGGGCCACGATAAGGTCCATTTCCTCATATTTTCCGCCCACATTGCGTGCGTGTCGCCGTGCGGCGGCCTTGGCGTTGAGCGCGTGGAATATCGACTCGCGCTTCATGCAAGGCAGTCCGGTGTAGCGTGCGCGTGTCATAAGCTCGTCCACCACCACGGGGTCGGCCATGTAGGCAGGGCATCCGCACTGTCGTGCTATGTCGTCGGCAATGAGCGCCCCGAGGTTGCACACATGCTGCTGGCGTGCGTGGTGCAGGTCGTGCTTCATAAGTTCGTTCACTGTGTAGACGCCGCCGCGCAGCGGCTTGGTAAGTCCGCCGCGTCCTATCACGGCGTCGAAATTGAGCGGTATGCCTGCCTCGGCGAGCAGTTTCAGCACGAAGTCCTTGCGGTATTCATACTGGTCGTCGACGGTAGCAAACTGTCCCACCTCTTCCTGCGGGTGCAGTCCGTCAGAAGTCCACACCGCTTTCTCGTCTTCATAAACGGCCACCTTTGTCGAGGTGCAGCCAGGGTTGATGACAAATATACGTTTCATTTTCCTTGTTGTTGTTTCTCATTTGTCGTTGCCTTGCCCTGCTGTTGCTGCGCTCAGGCATGCCACGGCGAGGCTGTAGAATTTGGAGTCGGCCGAGTCGGCGCGCGATGTCACCACCACCGGTGCTGTTGTGCCGGCGAGCATGCCTGCCACGGTGGCGTGGGCAAACAGCGTTATGGTTTTGTAG
>CAVDJG010000259.1:0-3575 GCA_963609005.1 Acidaminococcaceae bacterium | reverse complement strand
TCCCGAGCCTGTTTCTCAACTATGAACTTACGCCATCGGCGCAGCTGCAACTCACCGCATCGGACATTCCCACACCGCAAGACCTCACCGCAACCCAGGCCGAAGGCACCATAACCCTCAACTGGACTGCACCCAAGCAGGCAAGCAAGCGCGTGAAGGAAGGTTTCGAGAAATACGACAACTGGACTGTCGATGCCTTCGGGGCATGGACAACCTACACTTCGAAGAAAGGCTCTACCACGGGCGGACTGTGGGGATCGCTGGGCATGCCCTTCCCCCACGAAACCGAGAAATACACCTACATCGTGTTCGATCCCGAGGAATTGCAGGAAGGCATAACCATACAAAACTCCTCGGTGAAGCCTCACGGAGGCGACAAGTGTCTCATGTCGATGTGGAGCAGAGAGGGCAGCAACTTCCTCGCCACCGACGACTGGCTCATCTCGCCCATGCTCTCGGGCGAGGCACAAACCATTCTGTTCTGGGTGAACAACGGCCAGGCAAGCATGGACAACATACGCTATCCGCAGACATTCGAGGTGCTCTACTCCGACGGCAGCAACACTCCGTCTGAATTCAAGCGCGTATCCTCCTACACGCATAGCGGCGGAGCATGGGGATCCTACACGGCCGACCTGCCCGACGGAGCCAACTATTTCGCCGTGCGCTGCACCACCGACGCCGACAATGCCTACATATTCCTCATCGACGACGTTGTCTACTACGCCGGCTACGGCAAGCTCAGCGGCTTCAATGTCTACTGCAACGGCAAGCTCGTGAAGCAGCTCGGAGCCGATGAAACGCAGGCCACGTTCACGTTCGACGCCACACAGTGGCACAACGACCGCTACTCTGTTTCGGCAGTGTTTGTGGGCGGAGAGTCGGAAGCAGTGACCGGCGACGACTGCGTGGTGACCGCCATCGACGAGATAAGCGCCGGCGGCAAGGCTCCCTACGACATCTACACCACCGGCGGAGTGCTCGTGAAACGCCAGGCCAAGAGCCTCGACGGACTGCGCCCCGGCATCTACATCGTAAACCGCCGCGCCGTAACAGTGAAATAACGCGCCCCGCGCGTCACGGCCGCACGCCCGAAACGTGCGCCACACCAAGCGCCATGCTGCCCGAGAAGGCCGCATGGCGCTTTTTTCGGTGCTTTTGCAACCCGGTTGCGCGAAATAAAGGTTATCTTTGCACCCGTAAACAATGAAACATTCAACCGCCGCCGCGCGCCTCAGGCTCGCGCTCATGCTCGCCGCCGTGCACCTGCTCATGGTGCTCGCGGTGCTTCCCCACCACCATCACGGCGTGTGGGCCTGCCTCGACATGGAGGTGTGCCGGGCCGACGGAACCGTGAACGACACCCACACGGCCCACCACCAGCGCGGCGCCGACAACGGCTGCGCCCTGCAGCAGCTGCACAATGCCGTGGCAGGCAAGGGCACACCGCAGATCACCCGTGCCCACAAGCAGCAGCGGCACGCCCACGCCCCGGCAACGGCCCTTGCTCCGCTGCCCCGTGCATGGAGCTTCGAAAGCCGTAAAGAAAATGTGCTTTGCCGGTTGGCAAAGCCGCAGGAGGCTGCATGCGCGGCCTTGCCCGCACTCAGGGCACCGCCCTCGCGAGGATAAGAAACGCCTTACTGGCGGCACGGCCGTGCTGCCGCAACATTCTTGTCTTCGTAAAAAAGCATTCTATGTTTCAGAAAATCATCAACATTTCAATACGCAACAAGTTGGTGGTGGGAGCACTCACGCTCGCTCTCGTGGTGTGGGGCACAGTGTCGCTGTGCCGTCTTCCGTTCGACTCCACACCCGACATCACCAACAACCAGGTGCAGGTAATAACGCAGGCTCCGTCGCTCGGGGCGCAGGAGGTGGAACAGTTTGTCACCGCCCCGCTCGAGATGGCCCTCGCCAACATACCGCATCTGAAGGAACGCCGCTCAATATCGCGCGGCGGACTGTCGGTGGTGACGCTCGTCTTCGACGACGACACCGACATCTACTGGGCGCGCCAGCAGGTAAGCCAGCAGCTCAAGGAGGCCGAGGACGACCTGCCCGCATCGGGAATACGCGCCGGCATGGCGCCGGTGAGCACCGGTCTGGGCGAAATCTACCACTACACGCTGCGCGCCAAGAAGGGATATGAAAAGAAATACAGCCTTGCCGACCTGCGCGCCATGCAAGACTGGATTGTGCGCAAGCAGCTCGCCGGCACCGAGGGAGTGGCCGAGGTGAACGGGTGGGGCGGCTTCGTGAAGCAATATGAGGTGGCCGTCGATGCCGAGAGGCTCAACAGCGCGGGAATAACCATTCCCGAGGTGTGCCAGGCGGTGGAGAAAAACAACGAAAATGCCGGAGGGTCGTACATAGAACAGTATGGCAACCAGTATTTCATACGCGGCATAGGCTTGGCCAAGGGCCTCGACGACCTGCGACGCATACCCGTGAAGACCCTTGGCGGAGTGCCCGTGCTCGTGGGCGACGTGGCCACGGTGAGGATAGGGAGCGCCACACGCTACGGAGCCGTGACCCGCAACGGCGAGGGCGAAGTGGTGGCCGGCATAACGCTGATGCTCAAGGGCGAGGATTTCCAGCAGGTAATAAAGAACGTGAAGCAGCGCATGCGCCAGATACAACGGTCGCTTCCCGAGGGAGTGGTTATCGAACCGTTCATCGACCGCACTCAGCTCGTTGACCGGGTGACGGGAACAATAGCCCGCAACCTTACCGAGGGCGGCCTGATAGTGGTGTTCATTCTCGTGCTCTTCCTCGGCAATGTGCGCGCCGGGGCGGTGGTGGCATCGGTCATCCCGCTGTCAATGCTCTTCGCGTTTGGCATGATGCGCGTCTTCGGCGTGAGCGGCAACCTGATGAGTCTCGGCGCAATCGACTTCGGACTCGTGGTTGACGGCGCGGTGATTATCGTGGAATGTGTGTGCCGACACATATCGGCCAACGCGGCAGCCTACTGCGGACGGCGGATCACTCAGCCCGAAGCCGATGCAATAGTGGCTTCGGGGGCATCGAAAATGATGTCGGCGGCAGCCTTCGGCGAACTCATAATAATGACCGTCTATGTGCCTCTGTTCACCCTCGTGGGCGTGGAAGGCAAGATGTTCCGCCCCATGGCGCTCACGGTGTTCTTCGCAATACTCGGCGCATTCATCCTCTCGCTCACCTATGTGCCCGTGGCTGCATCGCTGTTTCTGCCAAAAACCACAACCGTGCGCCACGGATTGTCTGAAAAGGCCATGATCGCCATAGGCCGTGCCTACCGTCCGCTGCTGCAAGGCGCACTGCGCCGGCGACGCGCACTCATCGTCTCGGCGGCGCTGCTGTTTGCCGCAAGCGCAGTGATGTTCACACGCATGGGCGGCGAATTCATACCCAATCTCGAGGAAGGCGACCTCGCTGCCGAACTGAGCATGAAGCAGGGCACGTCGCTCTCGCAGATGATAAAGACCTGCTCGCAGGCCGAAAGCATTCTGAAAGAGCGTTTCCCCGAGGTGAAACAGGCCGTGAGCCGCATCGGAAGCAGCGAGATTCCCACCGACCCGATGCCCGTGGAG
>CAVDJG010000258.1:0-3576 GCA_963609005.1 Acidaminococcaceae bacterium | reverse complement strand
GCCGCGTATAGATGTAATGAAATAGGTGAGCGAGTCTTGCAGTCGCGACAGGGCGATGAGCGACTCGTTGTTCACGTTGTGGTCGAGATTGTGTTTCGCTTTCTCTATGAGAGTGTTTATTTGTTTAAGCCGTTTCAGATACCACACTGCCGAGGAGAGGAACAGGCGGAATATCATGTCTACATAGTCGGTAAATCCCTCGCCGCGTTTCTGCTGGTAGCTCACGAAGTCGATCATCATGTTGGTTTCATAGTAACACACTGTTATGGTAACGTCGCGCTTGTGTATGATGCCAAGCGGCACCGTAGTATAAGGTGTGCGTGAGCGTATTTCCTTGACATAGGGAATACGGAGGATGATGAGCATCCAACCGTCGTCGTATTCATAACGTGCGCGCTCGTCGGCATCGCTGATGTCGGAGAGGAAATAGTCGGGTATGTTGAAGCGGTCTTCCAGCATCTGCTGGTCTTCGTCGGTTGGACATGTTACTTGAATCCAACAGTTGGGCTGCCATTCTTCAATGGCTTTGAGTGTAGAGTTTATGTTCCAAAAAGTTCTCATACAGTTTGTCTCCATGCTTGGGCGAGACGGGGAGACACGCCTGTATAAGGTTGTGTCTTCCAGCCTACAAGTTCATATTTTCCGCGTGATAATCGTCCATGAATTTGTTTGTGGTTTTGATTTTTGCGCTGCAAAATTACTAAAATAAAATGAAAACGCTTGTCTTGCAGCTTGCATTTTTAGGTCTTGTCACAGGTTTTTAGCATTTGTTGCGTTACAGGCCGTGTGTGCCGTGTGTGGTGAAAAGAAAAACGGCGAACCGAAATTAATCGATTCGCCGTTCAGTATTTTAACAACTTACCAAATTTCCTTCTTGATGAAGGAGGCGCGATTGCTTACTTCTGCAAGTCAATCTTGTGCCCCAAACTTACGGCCTGAGCAATCATGATTGCTACAATTGCCAATACTAACATTGCTACCATAATCTTTTTACCTTTCTTTAAATTAGTTATCCTTTTGTCCTTTTGACGATGCAAAGGTAGTGCAAACTCACTGTGTGCGCAAACAATTACGGAAAAATGCGCCGAAAAGCGACTTTTTTTTGACGTAAGTCAACAACAGAGGCCTTTCTGTTTGGCTCGGATGCGGCATTTACAGGTGATGCGTCGGCTGCCGTATGTCGTTGGTCGTGTTGCCGGTGTTGCTTGGTTAAACCGTTGCCATCCGCGTTTCTGGGCATGGAAACCTTGGCTGCACGGCATTTATTTGGGCGGCTTCAACTTTATTAAGTATTGCGTTTGTGCCTGTTCGACTATTTTTTGTATTTTTGCAAAATAATGAAAACGGCAGCCTTTATGCCGTCCTGCTGCAACAAGATGCGGTTTCGGCGCGGCACAATGGGCATAAAAACGACAGTGAAATTGCATACAAACATAAAAAGCACTCTCAACGCCACGCTAAAGGTGGGCTTGTCGCTCCTGCTTGGTGCGGGCATCCTGTATTGGATGTACCGCGATTTTGATTTCGGCAAGCTCGAACATACCATGCTGCACGAGATGAACTGGGCGTGGATGTTGCTTTCCTTTCCTTTCGGCATCCTTGCCCAGGCGTTCCGCGGATGGCGTTGGCGCTTGTCGCTCGACCCCATAGGCGAGCATGCCCGCCCCTCTACATGTGTAAACTCAGTGTTCATCTCCTATGCGGTGAGCCTGCTTGTGCCGCGTGTCGGCGAGTTTGCCCGCTGCGGTGTGTTGCGCCGTTACGACGGCGTGTCGTTTCCGAAAGCCCTCGGCACAGTAGTCACCGAGCGCGCCATCGACTCGCTTCTCGTTGCACTTGTGGCCGTGCTCACGTTCTTCTTCCAGGTGCATGTGTTCAATGTATTCTTCGACCGCACCGGTACAAACATCGACACGGCTCTCGCCGGGTTCTCGGCAACAGGCTATGCCGTAACCGCCTTGTGTGGTGTGGCGGCTTGCGTGCTGCTGTGGTATATGCTTCGGCGCTTCTCTATATATAATAAGGTGAAGTCAACGGTGGGCGGAATATGGCAGGGAGTGGCTTCGCTGCGCAAGGTGCGCAACGTGCCTTTGTTCGTGTTCTTCACGTTGGCCATTTGGGTAAGCTATTTCCTGCACTATTATCTCACGTTCTTCTGTTTCACCTCCACCTCACACCTCGGTGCGGCGTGTGCGCTCGTCACGTTCATAGTGGGCAGCATAGCCGTTGTCGTGCCTACTCCCAACGGGGCAGGGCCGTGGCATTTCGCGGTGAAGACAATGCTCATACTCTACGGCGTGGGCGAGACCGATGCCCTCAATTTCGTGCTTATAGTGCATTCAATACAAACACTGCTTGTGGTGCTGCTTGGCGTGTATGCCTGGGCGGCGCTCTCGCTCACCAAGCGCGCCGGGTGTGCCTCGGCTGCTGTAAAATGAAAAAACACCAACATTTTAAAATATACTGTTATGAGTGAAATTCTGAATCTTAAGCCAGAATGCATCTGGCGCAATTTCCATGAATTGACACAGGTGCCGCGTCCGTCGGGGCATCTGGAGAAAGTGCAGCAATTCCTGCTCGACTTTGCGGCCAAAGCCGGAGTGGAGGCATTCAAGGATGCCGGCAACAACATCGTGATGCGCAAGCCCGCATCGCCCGGCATGGAAAACCGCAAGGGTGTTATCTTGCAGGCACACATGGACATGGTGCCGCAGAAGAGTAAGGACAGCAATCACGATTTCGAGAACGACCCGATAGAAACCTATGTCGATGGCGACTGGGTAAAGGCCCGCAACACCACACTGGGAGCCGACGACGGCATCGGCGTGGCTGCCATAATGGCCGTGATGGAAGACAAAACCTTGCAGCACGGACCGGTTGAAGGACTCATAACGGCCGATGAAGAAACCGGCATGTATGGCGCCAACGACTTGCCCGAAGGCGAACTTCACGGCGACATCCTGCTCAACCTCGACTCCGAAACATGGGGCAAATTCGTAATAGGCAGCGCAGGCGGCATCGACATCACTGCCACACTCGACTATAAGGAAGTGGAAACCGACACCGACGATGCAGCCGTGAAAGTCACGCTGAAAGGTTTGAAGGGCGGACACTCCGGTCTGGAAATCAACGAAGGACGTGCCAATGCCAACAAACTCATGGCGCGCTTTGTGCATGAGGCCATTGCAGAATACGGCGCACGCCTTGCCACATGGCATGGCGGCAACATGCGCAATGCCATCCCGTTTGAGTGCGAAACGGTGATCACACTGCCCAAGGAGAATGTTGAAGCCCTGAAAGAAGCTGTGGAAGAGTGGAAAGAACTGTTCACTCGCGAATACCGCACGATTGAGGAAGGAATAAAGTTCTTTGCCGAAGACGTGGAAACTCCGTCGCACGAGACCCCGGAGGAGATACAGGACAATCTGCTCGATGCAATCTACGGATGCCACAACGGCGTGATGCGCATGATACCGGTGTTCCCGACAGTTGTAGAAACATCGTCAAACCTTGCCATTATCGACACAGCCGACGGCCATGCAGCAGTGAAGATTCTTGCCCGCTCGGCCAATGAAC
>CAVDJG010000257.1:0-3583 GCA_963609005.1 Acidaminococcaceae bacterium | reverse complement strand
GGATTTTCTACCGGCCTTGTGGGCCGACAATGGCGACATGACACTTGTAGGCGATGTGGCTGCTGCACGCAATGCCTTTTGCCGTGTGGCAGGAAACCACAGTGAAGCCCGCTTCATCGACTTCCAGCAATTAAGCCAATATGATTTCTCAGCACACGAAAATATAAGCATCGTGCCATGGGGTTGGGATTTGCCAATCGTGAAGCAACTTGTCGATGCCAACGGGCAACTGGCAGCCCACGTCCCCACCGAAGATAATTTAGCCGAAATAAGGCGGTTGAGCAGCCGACAGTTTGCTGCCGAGCATCTGCTTCCGCATCTGGTCGAAGACAATCAACTCCTGGTTGGCCGAAGTTGGTATTGCGAAGATATTGAAACGGTCATGCGGCATGTTGCCGAATGTGGGCAGGCAGTTGTGAAATCGCCGTGGAGCAGCAGCGGAAGAGGAGTACGGCTTGTTGAAAGCGACAACATCACCGACAGTCAGGCAGGATGGATAAGCAACACAGTGTCGGCACAGGGCGGCATTACGGTCGAACCATTCTATAAAAAGGAGTGTGATTTCGGTGTGGAGTTTAGCGTCAGCCGCCATGGCGACATCGGTTGTTCGGGATTGTCTTTGTTCCACACCGTGAACGGAGCTTATGAAGGCAACATTGTCGCTACCGAGAAATACAAGCGCGATTACATTTCAAGATACATTCCCGCGGCATTGCTCGACGGCGTCATAGCCCACATATCAAAAATCATGCATCAGCAACTGTCGGGCCATTACACCGGTCCGTTCGGAGTAGACATGATGATTGTGAAAGACGTCATTGCCGGAAAACACCTGCTGCACCCGTGTGTTGAACTCAATCTGAGATGCACAATGGGGCATGTGGCATTATGCCAACGACTGGTGCAACAGTTTGCCCCGGGCATAATGAAAATAACCTACAACGGCAATTACAAACTGGCGTTGCAACATTTGCCAACCGAATAGTGCGCCGCCATTGTCACTTTCCATCTCGTCACAAATCAAGCATTGGAAAATAGGCACACCACAGCAAGCCCTACTCCTCAGAGAACTGTCTTATGCGTTGCTCTTCAGAGAGTTTACATATAAGAAGACGGCCCTCCTCTTCGGCCACGATAAAACCGTCCAAGCCCTGTATCACGACCTTTTTCTCTTTTGTCGTATGCACAATGCAGTTGTGGGTGTCATACAGTTGCACATTGTCGCCTATCACGCCATTGCCATAAAGGTCTTGCTTGGTTTTCTGCAGCAGTGAGCTCCATGAGCCCAAATCGCTCCAACCAAATTTTGAAGGGCACACAAATATTTCCTCGGCCTTCTCCATTATAGCATAGTCCACCGAAATATTCTCGCACTCAGGATACAACTTGTCGATGAGTTCCTGCTCTCTGTCGGTTCCATACACGTCGAGAAGACCTTCAAATATCTTGCTTATTGCAGGACTGTACACCCGGAATGCGTTGACTATCGTGCTTACGCTCCATACGAATATACCGGCATTCCAAAAGAAATTGTTCTGCTTTATATAACCCATAGCAGTTTCAAGGTCGGGTTTTTCCCTGAACGAATCGATTCTGAACAACTCCTTGTTGCGCGGAGAACTTGAGCTCAAGTCGGCCTGTATATATCCGAACCCCGTTTCAGGGCGTGTAGGCGTGATGCCCAAAGTGACAATGGCATCGGTTTCTGCCGTAAAGCGCATGCACGAAACGATGACACGTCTGAATTCATCCTCATCAGTAACGACATGGTCGCTCGGTGTGACAACGACATTGGCTTTGGGGTCAATCGACTTTATGCGCCAACTTACATAGGCTATACACGGCGCAGTGTTGCGGCGGCAAGGCTCCAAAAGCAGATGACTGTCGGGAACACAAGGCAACTGCTCTCTCACCAGTTCGGCATATTTGCGGTTTGTAACCACCCATACGTTCTCCGGCGGACACACCTTAGCGAAACGTTCATAAGTAAGCTGGAGCAACGACTTGCCCACTCCAAGCACATCGATAAACTGCTTGGGCTTATCGTTAGTACTCATAGGCCAAAAACGGCTACCTACTCCGCCTGCCATTATCACCAAATGATTGTTCACCTGAGCCATATAGAATAGTTTTTACAACTTCTGCGTAATATAACAATTATGCAAATTTAAACAAAATATTTGACTTTGCACAAACAATGTATTTAATTTTTCCGGCCCATTCAACAATTGGCTACATGGCCTACAAAAAAAGGTGCGAATGCACTGCATCCGCACCTTTACTATATGTTTGTTTCTTCTATTATTTCTTGAAGAAATCTTTCACGTCCTCATTGGGAACCATACGCTCATCAAAGATGTAAGCACCTGTTTTGGGGCTCTTCACCATTTTGATAACTTTTGTATATGCGCGTCCATCCGTAGAACCTTCATGGAGGGTAGCGACCGCTTTCTTTGCCATAGTGTATTCTTATTATTTAATCTCTTTATGAAGAGTCATCTTCTTCAAGATGGGGTTATACTTCATCAATTCCATACGGTCAGGAGTATTCTTGCGGTTCTTTGTCGTTACATAACGACTTGTTCCGGGCATTCCGCTATTCTTCATCTCTGTGCATTCGAGAATCACCTGAACTCTGTTGCCCTTTGCTTTCTTTGATGCCATTGTCCTTACTCTCCTATAACTTTAATGTCACTCCAGTCACAGTAGCCCTTCGACACTGCCTGCTTAAGAGCGGCATCAAGACCTACCTTGTTGATAAGACGCAGACCCGCTGCGCTGATTTTAAGGCTAATCCAGCATCCTTCCTCTACATAGTAGAATTTCTTGCTGAACAAGTTTACATCAAAGCTGCGCTTTGTGCGGTGCTTTGAGTGGGATACGTTATTGCCTATCTGGGCTTTTTTCCCCGTAATCTGACAAATCTTCGACATTGCTATCTTCTTTTGTGTATTCGTTTTTGATACCTATTCCAAACAGGGTGCAAAATTACACATTTTTATTTATCAAGCAAAATGTTTCTATTAATTATAGTGTTCTTTTAAGCTTTTTTTTGTTTTCGCACGTCACATCGCATTGTCTTTCGGCAAAAATGCCACCCGCGACAACAGGTTGTGCCACTTGCAGCAGCCTGCAAGTGGCAGCTTTGCCCTACCCTGCCCACAGGTTTGCGTCAGAAGTTTATTCCCAACGTGCCCGACAGCAGCTTCAGTTCAGTCTTCATTGAATTTGAAAGCACGCTTTGCCCGAGCGAGCTCCGTTTCAGGTTGTGCAGACGTTTCAGGTCGGCAATGTATTTCCGGTCTATCACATCACACAACACCATGCGTTTGAAGCCCACGTCCACGAGTGTCTGTCCGGCCGCAAGCATTTTTCCGTCGGGCATTGGTTGCAGGTCGTCGAGCCTGAGGCAAATTCTGCCGCGCTCGTCTTCATAGGCCGTGAGCAGGGCGGCATCTTTCTTTGCCGGCGACACAAACACAGGTTTCTCGTCGGAGTACATCTTGTTCACTGTTCCGCGCACTTTTTCCACGACCTGCGACATGGGCACTTTGTTCACCCGTCCGTCGGCATAAGCCAACAC
>CAVDJG010000256.1:0-3594 GCA_963609005.1 Acidaminococcaceae bacterium | reverse complement strand
TGGCGCGCGCAAAATACTTGCAGTGAATGCTTTCACGCGCCTGTCGTCGCCTGCAGTGGTGAACACGGGCATGAGTCAAGGGTTTGACTTCGATGCCGACCCCGGCGTGTCGTATGGTCTCACAGCCGGATGGCTGGGCCGCCAGCAGTGTTTTGACAAGGCCGGTGCCGGGAAAGAAGGTCCCGGCGGATTGGGATATAGCGACGAGAGCCTTGCTGGCAAATTCGTTATGGGCAACAACTTCGACGGCATCGTGGATCATGTGCGGGCCATTGCGTGTGCAGGCAACTATAATGTGCTGAGCAGCTCGGCCGGAGCCGTGGAGTGCGGCAGCGTAAAGCTGAACGACATGGATTGCGTTGACGTGGCCTTTGGGCTTCAGAAAGACGACGGCCACTCGCTGGTGTATTACAAGACTTTCACTCCCGGGCTGCGTGAGGCACTGAAAAACTATGCCGGCCGTGGCGGACGTCTTGTGGTGAGCGGTTCTTATGTCGGCTCAGACATGGGCACCGATGCCGAGAAAAATTATCTGGCTGCGCTGCTGAAATGTGGCGCCGACGGCTGCAACAGTGCCGTGGGCGACGACCGGATAGACGGCCTCGGGCAGAACTTCAGCATCGTGCGCGCCGTGAACAGCAGGCATTTTGCAGCCACGTCGGTTGATGTGATCACCCCGTTGCCTTCGGCTTTCTGCGCAATGAAATATGCCGACGGCACCAGCGCGGCGGTGGCCTACGATGGCAGCGACTATAAGTGCATAACAATGGGATTTCCGTTTGAGTGCATTGCCGATGCTGCAATGCGCAGTCGGATAATGAAAGGAATGTTGAATTTTGTGCTGAAATGATAAGGCACAAACAAAAAATATAAAAAGATGGAAACATATAAAATTCAGGCCAACGTGTCGGGCACGCGAAGCATTGACGTGAACGAAACGCATTTGGAGACAATAGAGAAATATGCTTTGCTTAACAACCTCGTAGACAGCAACGGGATTGTTGACGAGCAGGTGCTCGACAAGCTGAAATTGAACGTAAGGTCGATGCTTGAAGCCGACACGTGTTCAGACAAATCGCTGCTCGACTTGTGTCTTGACGTGATTTACAACAACAACATGAAGGCATTCGGCTTGCACCAGCTTATGAAGCTCTATGCCGTATGGAGTGCCGGACGCACTGCTGCCGCAGAAGGCGAAACCTGCGAATGACACTCTGTCAAGGCATGGCCACAGTGTGGTGCTGCCAGAGAAAAACAAAGGCAATTGTCTGCGCTTTGCTTCGCGGACAATTGCCTTGTGCGTGAGCCGTGTGTTTTCTGATGTTGAATGAACGGCTTGTCGTGTGTATTCATCACCTACTGTATGGATTGGTGTTGAACAGCGGCGGCATGCGCTTCTTTTGGCATCGGGCTTGGCACGGCCGTTGCCCATATTCATCGGGGGCAATGGTAGAACAAATAAGAAACTTGGAAAAAGAAAACAAACGACAAGGAAATGGGAGAATTCAGACTGACCGACTGGTTGCCGACCACCAAGAAAGAGGTGGATTTGCGCGGTTGGGACTCTATTGATGTCATACTCTTCTCGGGCGATGCATACATCGACCACCCGTCATTCGGCGCTGCGGTCATAGGACGCACCCTGGAGGCGGCTGGCTATCGGGTGGCAATAGTGCCGCAACCCGACTGGCACGGCGATTTCCGCGACTTCAAAAAGCTCGGACGCCCGAACCTTTTCTTCGGAATAGCTCCGGGATGTATGGACTCGATGGTGAACAAATATACTGCCAGCAAGCGCCTGAGGTCGGAGGATGCTTACAGTCCCGACGGGCGGCACGACTGTCGGCCGGAATATCCCACGATAGTTTATACGAAAATTCTGAAGCAACTGTTTCCCGATGTCCCGGTAGTGCTCGGAGGCATCGAGGCATCGATGCGCCGGCTCACGCATTACGACTATTGGCAAGACCGGCTGCGCAAGTGCATTCTGTGTGACTCGGGGGCCGACATGATTATCTACGGAATGGGCGAGAAGCCTATCGTGGAACTTTGCCGACAACTGGAAAGCGGTATTACCATCGACAAGATGCACGAAATACCACAGACGGTGTTTCTGTGCAAGGAGGAAGACATACCCGGTGGCATAAAGGATGACGACATTGTGCTGCACAGCCATGAAGAATGTCTGCGCAACAAGCGTGCGGAGGCCGACAACTTCAGGCATATAGAAGAAGAGTCGAACAAGATACATGCCCAACGTCTGTTGCAGGGCGTTGACGGACTGTTTGCCGTGGTAAATCCGCCTTACCCGCCAATGACTACCGGCGAACTTGATGCTTCGTTTGACTTGCCTTACACGAGACTGCCGCACCCCAAATACAAGAACAAACGCATACCGGCCTATGAGATGATTAAATTCTCGGTGAACATACACCGGGGATGCTTCGGCGGATGCGCGTTTTGCACCATAAGCGCACATCAGGGCAAATTCATCGTGTGCCGAAGCAAGGAGAGCATTCTCAACGAGGTGAAGAAGATTGTGGAAATGCCTGACTTCAAAGGCTATCTGTCTGACTTGGGCGGTCCGTCGGCCAATATGTATGGCATGGGCGGACGCAACAAACGGGCCTGCGAAAAATGCAAGCGCCCGTCGTGCATAAATCCGCAGGTGTGCCCTAACCTTAACACCGACCACACGCAGTTGCTCGACATCTATCACTCGGTTGATGCGTTGCCCGGCATAAAGAAGAGTTTTATAGGAAGCGGCGTGCGCTATGATTTGCTGTTGCACAAGAGCAAGGACGAAAAAACCAACGAGGCGGCACGGCAATACACGCGCGAACTAATTTGCAAGCATGTGAGCGGAAGACTGAAGGTGGCTCCCGAACACACGAGCGACAATGTGCTGCGACTTATGAGAAAACCGCCCTTTGCCTTGTTTGAGGAGTTTAAACGCGTGTTTGACAAGATAAATAACGAGGAACAACTGCGCGAACAAATCATTCCTTACTTCATAAGCAGTCATCCCGGTTGCCGTGAGGAGGATATGGCCGAACTCGCAGTGAAGACAAAACGCATGGACTTTCATCTGGAACAGGTGCAGGATTTCACGCCTACTCCCATGACTGTAAGCACCGAGGCATGGTATTCGGGGTTCGACCCGTACACGCTAGAACCGGTGTTCAGCGCGAAAACACCGCGCGAGAAGTTGGCCCAACGCCAGTTCTTCTTCTGGTATAAGCCCGAGGAACGGCGCAACATTGAGCAGGAGTTGCGCAGAATAGGGCGTCTTGACCTTTTGCCACAGCTTTATTCGGGCAGCTTCAAACGGCGGCCAAACGACGATTTTAAGGAAACAAAGCATGCCAACAAAACGCCGCATGACAAGAAGAAAGGCAGAAATGACAATCAGCACAACAGAAAACAAAAGGGACGACGTTACTGAACGGTTGTAGAAAACTGCGAAACTGAATAAACGTAAAAACGGTATGCACCACATGTTTGGGTGGTGCATACCGTTTTTCTTGTCATTCGGATTAATTGGTGTCCGGTAAAAACATCGCAAACAACAAGTCACTTAGTGACGACATGGAA
>CAVDJG010000255.1:0-3603 GCA_963609005.1 Acidaminococcaceae bacterium | reverse complement strand
ATGCAAACACATTACCCAGGGTTACGCATCACGGCTTCGCCGCGCTGCTCACCCAGGGCTATGACTGTTACGCCCTTTCAGGGCTTCCATGTCGCCACTAAGTGACATGTTGTTTGCTATGTTTTTACCGGACATCAATATTTCTTTATCGTGCAATTTCATGCAAAACGGCATGTACGGCGTATGGTGCACGGGCGTGCAGCGTATGCGCCACGAGCGTGCACCATGCGCAGAAGGCCGTTGACAAGGCTTGCACGGATGCCCGCAAACTAAAAGTCCAGACCGAGACTCCGCATACGGAAATCTCGGTCTGGACTTTTTTATGGTGCGTGCACCGGCACGCGCCTGTTCTTTAAGCAGTTCTTCAGAGCTTGAAACGGTAGCCGGCGCTGAATGTCAGCACCTGGTTTTTGGTGCCCGACACTTCGGCTTTGCGCATTGTTTTAAGCAATCCTATGTTGTAACGCACGTCGATGATTACATTGCAATACTCATAGGACAGCCCGACGGGTATGGCCACATCCACCGCCTTGACATCCATTTTTGTATCATGTTTCTCGGGTGTGCCGTAAGTAACGTTCCCGGCTTCATCACGCGTGAAGTCGGTCGAAGTATATTCGAGCTTGCCCTTCACGTTGAAACCCAACTGCACTCCCACCTTGACGGCCAGGTCTTGCGCAAGATAGCAGTTAATGAGCAACGGAACATTAATGTAGTCGAGCTTTGTAGAGGCATCGCTGATGCCCTTATACTTGTAGGTTTTTCCGGCTTCGGTGAACTCAGAATTGTTTGAATAGCGGCAACCCTGCTGCGAATAGTAGGCTCCTAACGAGAAGGCCACACGCGGCAATGCCTGCCACTCGACGTCGAATCCGGCGAGCAATCCGGCCTTTAGCTTCGCACTGTTGGCAACGGTGCCGCCGTCGAAGTCGGAATATATCACATCGCCTTTATTGTTGGCAAGGTTAAGTCCGACGCGCGGGATGATGGAGAAAGAACCCGCCGCAGGCTGGGCCGACGCAAACGTTGCAGAAAGAAGCAGTGCCAGCAACAACAATTTACCTTTCATATTTTCCTTCGTTATTTTGTTTTGACTCGTATTAACCGTGGGGAGACATTCAACCATCGCACTACAAGGCACTGATGTTGATGCCCCACATTATTATAAACGCTGCCGTGCCGTTATTATTGCATTGCGGCACATTTTCAACGCCACAAAAAAGCCCGCGCCTCAGTGCCTTCATGGGGCAACCGCAGCGCGGGCTATATGGCATTGCAGCACTGATGTCAGCGCCTGTCGGCGGCATCAGCAGCTACACAAGTTGCATGTTTCATTCTTTGTTGGCACGCTTGCGCTCCTGGTGGTCGAGTATGATTTTGCGCATGCGCATGCTCTTCGGGGTTACTTCCACGAGCTCGTCCTCCTTTATATATTCGAGGCATTCCTCAAGACTCATCACCGTCTTGGGTATCACGCGTGCCTTCTCGTCGCTTCCGCTGGCACGCACGTTGGTGAGCTGCTTTGCCTTTGTAACGTTCACCACGAGGTCGTTGTCGTGCACATGCTCGCCTATCACCTCGCCGTAATACACCTCTTCGCCCGGGTCGATGAAGAACTTGCCGCGGTCTTGCAGTTTGTCGATACTGTAAGCATAGGCAGTGCCCGTCTCGAGAGCTATTATCGAACCGTTGAGTCGGCGCTGTATCTCGCCCTTGTAAGGCTGGTATTCCTTGAAGCGGTGGGCCATAATGGCCTCGCCCTGGCTTGCTGTGAGCACGTTGGTGCGCAGTCCGATGATGCCGCGCGAGGGTATGTCGAACTCGATGTCCACACGGTCGCCCATTGTCTGCATCGAGGTCATCTCGCCCTTGCGGCGTGTCACCATGTCGATCATCTTCGACGAGAACTCCTCGGGAACGTTGATTGTAAGTTCCTCGATAGGTTCGCATTTCACGCCGTCGATTTCTTTGTATATAACCTGCGGCTGGCCCACCTGCAATTCATAGCCCTCACGGCGCATTGTCTCGATGAGCACGGAGAGGTGCAGCACACCGCGGCCGCTGACAATCCACTTGTCGGTGGTGTCCTCAAACGGCCTTACGCGCAGTGCGAGGTTTTTCTCGAGCTCTTTCTGCAAGCGGTCGTTTATGTGGCGCGAGGTTACAAACTTTCCTTCCTTGCCGAAGAAAGGCGAGTCGTTTATAGTGAACAGCATGCTCATTGTGGGTTCGTCGATGGCAATGGGCGGCAGCGGCTCGGGATTTTCAAAGTCGCAAATGGTGTCGCCAATCTCGAAACGTTCCAGACCCACGATTGCGCAGATGTCGCCGGAGTGCACCTCGGCAACCTTCTTCTGCCCCATTCCCTCAAACACATGCAATTCCTTGATGCGTGTTTTCTCCACTGTTCCGTCGCGGTGGGCTATGGTTGTGTTCATGCCTTCGGTGAGAGTGCCGCGGTGAACGCGTCCCACGGCAATACGCCCTGTGTAGCTTGAATAGTCGAGCGAGGTGATGAGCAGCTGCGGAGTGCCCTCAAGCACTTTCGGCGCAGGTATTATCTCTACGATCTTGTCGAGCAAATAGTCGATGTTGTCGGTGGGTTTCTTCCAGTCTTCGGCCATCCATCCGTTCTTTGCCGAACCGTAGACCACGGGGAAATCGAGCTGGTCTTCGGTGGCGTTGAGCGAGAACATGAGGTCGAACACCATTTCATAAACTTCCTCAGGACGGCAGTTGGGCTTGTCAACCTTGTTCACCACGACGATGGGCTTGAGGCCTATCTGCAAGGCTTTCTGCAAGACGAAGCGTGTCTGGGGCATCGGGCCCTCGAAAGCATCGACGAGAAGAATGCACCCGTCGGCCATGTTGAGCACGCGTTCAACCTCTCCTCCGAAATCGGAGTGTCCCGGAGTGTCAATGATGTTTATCTTTGTTCCCTTCCAGTTGATTGACACATTCTTTGAAAGGATTGTTATTCCTCGTTCACGTTCCAAGTCGTTGGAGTCCAAAACCTGTCCGCTGTTATCCTGACCTTCCCGGAAAAGTTTTCCCGCCAGCATCATCTTGTCCACAAGTGTGGTCTTGCCATGATCGACATGGGCAATAATCGCAATGTTCCTAATGTCTTGCATTTATCTATACCTTAAAAAAACTGGATGCAAAGTTACTAATATTAATCCACATTCGGCACGCGCCACATATTATTTTATTGTATTAAAGTGGTTTAGACTGCATGCTGGCCCGTCATTGGAGGGGTCGTATTGCAAAAATAAGTTAATTTAAAGGCAAAACACCCGAGCCCGAACATGTTTACGGGGAAAAAGTGGTAACTTTGCATCCGCATTTAGCAAAACATCATATTTTAAACACCAAAAAGTTCTATGTATTTAGATCAAGCTAAAAAACAAGAGATCTTTGGACAATACGGAAAGTCTAACACTGATACTGGCTCGGCAGAGAGTCAGATAGCATTGTTCTCATACCGTATTTCCCATTTGACGGAACATCTTAAGAAGAACCGTAAAGATTATACTACCGAACGTTCGCTTACCCAGTTGGTAGGAAAACGCCGCGCATTGCTCAACTACCTGTACGACCGCG
>CAVDJG010000254.1:0-3605 GCA_963609005.1 Acidaminococcaceae bacterium | reverse complement strand
AAACAAAGTGATGCTGTTGTTGCCCTTATAGTCGTCAAAATTCTTGATAACGGCCTTGCTCACTGTTCCGCCTTTGGTGCTCACGGCAAGCTCAACCTTGCTGTTTTTGAGCACAATATTTGTAGCCTTGCCGCTCAATGCAGCATGAAACAGGGCAGTAGTGTCGGCAGTAGCCTTGGCTTTTGCAGCAGCTTCTTTCTGTTGTGCAGCCTGCTTTACCGCTTTCTCGGCTTTCATTGCCTCCACCCGCGCGATAGAGTCCTGACGGTTCTGTGCGGCACGCTGTTCTGCTGAAGGTTGCGACCAAATGGTAAAGCCTACCAACACTGCGGCAATAAGCACGAAGCCGATTATATTGTTCTTGTCCACGTCTTTATATATTTATTATTTTTTGTTTTCAATAGCGGCTTTCACGAAATCCACGAAAAGGGGATGCGGATGAAGAACCGTGCTCTGGTATTCCGGATGGAATTGTGTTCCGATATACCATTTCAAGCCGGGTATTTCAACGATTTCAACGAGATCGCTCTCGGGATTGCGTCCTACACATTGCATACCTGCACGCTCAAACTCTTTCTGATAGTCGTTGTTGAACTCATAGCGGTGGCGGTGACGCTCCTGAATGTGCTCCTTATTGTAGATATTAAATGTACGCGAGCCCTGTTTCAGCACACATTCATAGGCACCGAGACGCATTGTTCCGCCCATGTTTGTAATGTTTTTCTGTTCTTCCATAATGTCTATAACATTATGTTCGGTCTTCTCGTCCATCTCACGGCTATTGGCATCGGCATATCCGAGGACGTTTCTTGCAAATTCTATCACTATCATCTGCATGCCCAGGCATATTCCGAATGTAGGTATGTCGTGTGTTCTTGTATAGTGTGCGGCAACTATTTTTCCTTCAATGCCACGTTGTCCAAATCCCGGGCATATAACTACGCCGTCCAAACCTTCCAGTTTTTCAGCCACATTGCTTTCTGTGATATTCTCGGAATTGACAAATTTGAGCACTGTTTTGTAGTCGTTGTATGTGCCTGCCTGCGAAAGACTTTCGCGTATAGACTTATAGGCATCCTGAAGGTCGTATTTGCCCACCAGTCCTATGTGCACTTCCTCAGTCGCTTTGTTGCGGCGGTCGAGGAAACTGCGCCATGGTCCGAGTGCAGGTGTCTCACCCACAACCTCGCCTGTCTTCTTTAAAATGGCGACATCAAGCCCTTGGCGCTGCATTGCCACCGGCACTTCGTAAATGCTCGGCAAGTCTTCGCTCTGAATTACACACTCACGGTCAACGTTGCAGAAATTGGCCACCTTGCGCAGAATGCCGTCGTCAAGGTGTTTCTCGGTGCGCAATATGAGCACATCGGGCTGTATACCCACGCTCTGCAATTCCTTTACCGAATGCTGGGTGGGCTTTGTCTTCAACTCGCCGGCGGCTTTGAGATAGGGCACATAAGTAAGGTGCACGTTGACTGCATTCTTTCCAAGTTCCCATTTCAGCTGCCTTATTGCCTCCATAAACGGGGCACTTTCTATATCGCCAATCGTTCCTCCAATCTCGGTAATCACATAGTCGTAATGATATTTCTGCCCGAGCAGTTTCACGTTGCGCTTTATCTCGTCGGTAATGTGGGGCACTACCTGTATTGTTTTGCCGAGATAGTCGCCGCGGCGTTCCTTGTCGATTACCGATTTATATATGCGGCCTGTTGTGAGCGAATTTGCCTTAGTGGTCTGAATGCCGGTAAATCTCTCGTAATGTCCAAGGTCGAGGTCGGTTTCCATGCCGTCCACCGTCACATAACATTCTCCATGCTCATAAGGATTGAGTGTTCCCGGGTCGATGTTGATGTACGGGTCGAATTTCTGAATAGTGATGTTGTAGCCTCTTGCCTGCAAGAGTTTACCTATTGACGACGATATAATTCCTTTTCCAAGTGAGGAAACCACGCCGCCAGTGACAAATATGTATTTTGTTTCAGCCACGATAAATATAATTAAAAAACTTAATACTTCAAGTTAAAATACGATTTGCAAAGTTAGCACAAAAATGCGAAACCGACAAGTTTGTTTCGAATTTTATTAATACCTTTGCATGCGTAACGCATTAAAGAATATGGAATTAAGAAAAATAGCATTATATATACTCTGCCTGTCAGCTTGTTACGCCAATGCGCAAACAAGAGGATACGGCCGGCACTACGACCGCAAGCAGGACACTATATCATTGTTTGTGAAGGCATATGAGGACTCGCTCATGCACAGCAAGCTCTGTATAGACAGCCTAAAAAGCGAAGAAAGGACAGTGACTTCAGCTTATGCAGGAGACTCTTACCGCCTGTTCGCTCCGATTACGTTCTACCGCGATGTGGTAGCCGGGAAGTTGCATGCCGACTACAATACGTCGGCATCACAACAGGCAACAAACGACTGCCTGTTTGACATATATATAAAGCGTCCCGACTTGGTGATGTGGACGCAGAAACAGATTGAAAAAGATACTCCCGTATTGCCGCAAAAGCCTTATGAGGTAGTGCCCGACGTTGACATAATCGACAAACTTTCGCCCAAAGCAGAAGACACCGACATTGCACCGGTTGACATATTCGTGAAAAAACCCAACTTCTGGAATGTGTTTGGCGACTATGGTCTTCAGCTTTTCCAGAACTATGTCTCCACAAACTGGTATAAGGGCGGCGAGAGCAACTACTCGCTTCTTGCCACGCTTACGCTCCAGGCCAACTACAACAACAAGAAGAAATTCAGGTGGGAGAACAAACTTGAAATGCGCCTCGGCATACAAAGTTCACGGGCCGACACTCTGCACAAGGTGAAAACATCTGAGGACCTGTTGCGATATACCGGAAAGGTGGGGTTGCAGGCAACCAAGAAATGGTATTACACGCTGCAAATCATTGCCAGCACACAGTTTATGCGAGGCTTGAAGAGCAACGACGATTTCGTGTATTCCGACTTCCTCTCGCCGTTCACATTCAACCCTTCGATAGGTATGGACTACGGGGTGAACTGGTTCAAGGGGCGCATAAGCGGTTCGATACATCTTGCACCGTTTGCCTACAACATGAAATATGTGAAACGCGACGAGCTGGTTACGCGTTACGGCATTGAAGAAGGCAAGCATGTGTTGCACGATTTCGGTTCGGAATTTATCTTCGATTTGAACTTCGCTTTCACGAAAGACATAAAATGGAAGACGCGCCTGTATGGCTACACCACCTACAAACGCACGCTGATGGAATGGGAAAACACATTCACGTTTATCGTCAACCGTTACATAACAAGCAACCTTTTCGTATATCCGCGATTTGACGATGGCACAAGCCGCGACTCACATCACGGCTATTGGCAGTTGAAAGAATACATATCACTGGGATTCAACTACAATTTCTGAACGGCATCAAATGCCACAAACGTCTTGTTAAACGCCAACGCGCACACGCTAGGAACCCCCGACGTGTGCGCGTTGGCTTATATATGCAACTATATTGACTGCAAAGCAACAGTGCCCAAATAAACAATTCAATCAACAGTCGAATAAGTATTGCATTACAATTACTTACAATTGATGCAAAGTATAGCAC
>CAVDJG010000253.1:0-3622 GCA_963609005.1 Acidaminococcaceae bacterium | reverse complement strand
ATATCGTCCCTACGGGACTTGTTGTTTGCGATGTTTTTACCGGACACCAATAAAAGGAAACAACACATAAGGGCGCGGCAACTGTTTGCCGCGCCCTTATGCGTGAAAGCGGGTCATCAATGTGGCTGCCCAACGGCGGCATAGGCGCGCCGGGCAAGGTTGGTGTGGCCGCGGGTGAAACGAAATGCGGGCGTAACGGTGAAAAAACCGTTGCGCCCGCATGGCTTGTGTGGCGTGGCCGCGGCCTTACTTGGCCACCTTCACGCTGCGTGTGCCGGCCTTCACGACATACACTCCGTGTGCCTTTGCAGGGAGCGTAGCCTTGCCGCCGCGCACTGTGGCG
Organism: Acidaminococcaceae bacterium; assembly: GCA_963609005.1. Classification (GTDB taxonomy): domain Bacteria; phylum Bacteroidota; class Bacteroidia; order Bacteroidales; family Bacteroidaceae; genus Prevotella. The sequence continues at coordinate 3,279 of CAVDJG010000253.1, read as the reverse complement.
CGTGCTGCGAGTGTGCCGTCGGCAGTGTAGAGGCTCACGGCAGTGCCGTCGGCAGCAGTCACCTCGATGCCGCCCTCAACTGCATGGGCCTTCGGTGTTGCGCCTGCGTTGACAGCAGGAGCGTCGATTGCAGTGGCAGTGTGCACGGGCTGCATCTCCGACATTTCACTGTAGAAAGTGTAGGTGCGCGTTGCCCAGTAAACCTGGCGCTCGCCCACGGCCTGCACGCAGTGGTAGTAGTTGTGCGAGGCAAAGTCGGCCGGAAGCTCCACAGTTACGCTGTTGCTGGTGACGCCGGGCTTTGCAATGGTGGGATAGAGCAGAGTTTCGCCAGCCTTGTAGTTCTGCGTGAGCCGCAGGTTGTCTACATATATGAAGCCCGGGGCGTCGGTTGCATATACAACCACCTTCGAGTTGTCGCTGCCAAGGGTGAAGTAGATGTCGTGCGACGTCCATTCCGGCGAGAGGTTGACGAGTGTGCGCTCAGCCTCGGTGTAGAGTCCGGTGGCGTAGTCGTAGTTGAGCAGAGCCACCACGGCATTGGCCTGATATTCGGGATAGTTGTGTGCCTTGTCCTGGTTGTCGGCCGCAATCTGGCCGTAGAGGCTTACGCTGAGGTGAGCCTTGCCCCCGTCCTTTGACAGGTCGAGTGCGGGCGACTCCAGCTTGGCATAGTATTTCACGTCGGCGTCGATGTTGGGGTCGAACACGTTGCCCTTCACATCATAGAAATAGTTCCAACCGTCGAGGGCGATGCATCCCTGGCTGAGCGGAGCCCAGAATGTAGCGAGCCATCCGTTCATGGCCGTTCCGGCAGGGAATCCGCTGCGCTGCGTCTTCGGATCGTCGGGCTCGACGCCCGGAGTCCACGACTGTTTGCCGCCGCCGTAGTCGGTAACGTTGTCGAAGTTCTCGTTTATCACGTCGAATTCGCCGTCGGTCTGTGCCACGGTGTCGGTGTAGACGTAGTAGTTGTAGCACTTGGCCGCTCCGATGATGTCCCACGATGCGGTGTAGGTGTTGCCGCTGAAATCGGCCACATCGGCGAGCATCGGTATGGGAAGGTCGCTCAGGTCGATGATGTCGGTGGGCAGTGAGCGGTGGGTGCCGTCGCTTGCTGCCACGGTGTAGCGGTAGCTCTGTCCGGGCACGAGGCCGCGCACGGTGCATATGGTGTCGCTGGTGGCGAGGTCGGTCACTATCTGTTCGCCGGCGTTGGTGTTGTCGTCGCTCTTGTAGACGTTGACGAAATACTCGGTTGCGCCCTCAACCTTGCGCCAGTTGGGGCGGAAACTCGTGCCGGTGTAGTTGCGTGCGTGCAGCACTTCGGGGGTCTTCACATACTGGTCGAGCTGCGATATGCGTATGTCGTCGATGAGAACCTTCACCGAGTGTTCCTCGACAAAGTTGACAAGCATGCTGCTCGTGCCTCCGTAGACGATGATCTGGAAGTCCTGCCAGTCGGTGGTTATGCCCGGCACGGTGATCATTTTGAGGTAAGAACCGTTGGTCGGGTCTTTCGAGAAGTCGATGACGTGCACGCCTATACCAGTGTAGTTGGGTGTGGCCTGCATGAGTCGGGCGCGGAAGTGTATGATGAACATGCCGCCGTTGGCCGTGCCGTCGAACAGCGGAGTGTTGATGTGCGCCGTATAGTCGGAGTCGCTCGAGTAGAGGCACAGTGTCCCTCCTGCCGGATAGGCGTAGGCTGCACCCCATCCCGGGGTGGAGGTGTAGGCTTGGTTGAGGTTGTGGAAATAGGCGGGTGTGCCTGTTGCCGTGCCGGTGATGTCGGTGTTGAAGTCGGGCGATGCCTCGGTGCCTGTCTGCATCTTCGAGAAATCGTCGCCCACGAGCGGCACTTCCACGCCGTAGTCGCTCAGGTTGATTGTGCCTTCGGTTGTGGCATTTACTGCGTTCTGCGCCCACATGGGTGTCGAAAGCGACATCGCGGCAGCGAGAACGGCTGTTTTAAGGATAAAGGTTTTTTGCATAATCGTTGGTAAAACTATTGTTGTTGTAAGTATTATGTGGCTATATGTGTGTGCGGCGGCATCATGCGATCAGCCGTTTCTGCATGTATCTCACGGGTATCCATGCAGTGGCCCATCCCACGGCTATCACCGTGACAAACACTGCGAGCACGTCGCCGTAGTGCACACTCACGGGGTAGGCGTTGACAACAAACGTGCCCGAGCTGTCGCCCATGGGCACAAGGCCGAACTGTTGCTGCATCCAGCACAGCAACAAACCAATGGCTATGCCCACCGCAGCGCCTGCTGCCGATATTAAACGGCCTTCGTGCAGGAACACCCGGGCCACCTGGCGGTTGCTTGCGCCCAGTGCGTGCAGCGTGCGTGCATCGTCTTTCTTCTCGATGATGAGCATCGACAGCGAACCGATGATGTTGAAGCATGCCACAATGAGGATGAAGGTGAGGAAGATGTAGGCAAGGAATTTCTCCACTTGCATTATGCGGAACGTGTCGGCCTGCTGCTCAAAGCGGTCGAGCACGCGGTATTTGCTGCCGGCAATGCGCTGCATGCGCTGCTTCACCGAGGCCAGGTCGGTGCCGGGATTGAGCCGCAATTTGAGCGACGACACCATGCCTTGCTGCCCGAATATGCGGCGGGCGAAGCCGATGGAGGTGATGATGTGGTCGCGGTCATACTTTGCCTGGTTTACGGCGAACACCACTCCGGGCGACACAATGGAGTCGGCCACGAAGCCGTCGCGCGGATCGTCGAGATCGGTGAGCTGCCCTTCGCGCCTCGGGGCGTATATCTTCATCTCGCCGTCCCAGCGTGCTCCGGTGCCGAGGGCCTGCGCGAGGCGTATGCCAATGATGCCGTATTCGAGGTTGGCAGCGTGCAGTGAGAACTCGCCGTTGCCGTAGAGGATGTCGTTTATGCGTGTGAGTTGCGCGAAATTGTCGTCAACTCCCATCACAGTCACCATTTGCTGGTGGCCGTCATACACGGCCAGAGCCTGGTCTTCCACGCACTCCGTGGCCACGGCCACCTCGGGTTGCTGCCGCAGCGACGTGATCACCGGGTCGTCGGCGGGTGCTGTCTTGCCCTTGGCGGGCACTATTTCGAGCTGCGGGTCGAAGTTGGTGAAGAGCGAGGCAACGAGGTCGTGGAAACCGTTGAACACGCTGAGCACTATGACAAGAGCCATGGTGGCCACCGCCACCCCTGCTGCCGAGACAAACGAGATGGCGTTGATGGCGTTGGTTGATTTCTTCGACACCAGGTAGCGCCGCGCGATGAAGAACGT
>CAVDJG010000252.1:0-3629 GCA_963609005.1 Acidaminococcaceae bacterium | reverse complement strand
CCTCGTCATCGGCACCGTGGCAATAATCAACCGCCAACGCAGCACACCCTACCAGCACGACACGGGAGGCGTGTTCGGCACCGTCTACCACATCACCTACCAGTGCGACTCCAACCTACAAAAGGACATTCTGGCCGAGCTTGCAAAAGTGGATGCTGCACTTTCCATGTTCAACGACACATCTATAATATCAAAAATAAACCGCAACGAGGCCGTAAGAACCAATGACATGTTCAACGAAGTGTTCTGCATGGCCGAGAAAATATCGCGCGAAACCGGCGGAGCATTCGACATTACCGTCGCACCTATGGTGAACGTGTGGGGATTCGGCTTCAAGACCGGCAAACAACCCACTGCCGCCACAATAGACAGTCTGCGCGAGATTGTGGGCTACGACAAGGTGAAACTCAACGGCAACACCGTAGTAAAGAAAGACAAGCGCACCATGCTCGACTGCAGTGCCATTGCAAAAGGATTCGGATGCGACATTGTGGCACGCTTGCTCAAGAGCCGAGGCATAGACAACTATATGGTGGAAATAGGCGGCGAAGTGGTGGCCCACGGCATAAACGACAAACGGCTGCCATGGCGCATAGGCGTGACAAAACCGTCAGACGACTCGCTCAACATCGACAAGGAGCTGCAAGCCGTGCTCAACGTGAAAGACATGGCCATGGCAACAAGCGGCAACTACCGCAACTTCTACTACAAGAACGGCAAGAAATATGCCCACACCATCGACCCGAAAACCGGCTATCCCGTGCAACACAGCCTTCTCTCGGCCACAGTGCTGGCAAAAGACTGTGCCACAGCCGATGCCTATGCCACCTCGTTCATGGTGCTTGGCCAGGAAAAAGCCAAACTGGTGCTCGACAAGCATCCCGAACTCATGGCCTATCTCATTTATGCCGACCACAAAGGCAACATGAAAGTGTGGCACTCGCAAAGCATGAACAACAAGATACTCGACGACTGACCACACCCGGGCAACACCTGTCGGCAACGCGACGGCAGCATTTTCGCATCACCGCCTATGAACCTCTACGACAAACTCCTTACCACCCCTATCTTTCAAGGCATGACGCGCGAGAGCCTGACACAGGCAGTTGGACAGACAAAGCTGGCCTTCATGCGGTTTGCTCCGGGCAAGGAAATAAAGCACGAAGGCCAACCTTGCGACAGCATGTACATTCTCATTGGCGGCAAAGCCATTGCCACGGCAACGGCCGACGACAAAGGCTACTCGTTTGAAGAAACCATTTCCGCCCCATTCCTGTTGCAGCCTGAATGCATCTTCGGACTAACACAACGCCACACACGCACATTCACAGCAAAAACCAAGTGCGAAATAGCCGCCATCAACAAGAACGACGTGTTGCAACTGTCCGACGATTTCATGATTTTCCGCATCAACCTGCTCAACATCCTATCCACCCTCGCACAGAAATCGGCCCGCAATCCATGGCGGGCTACACCCGAAAACACCAACCATAAAATCATGCGTTTCTTCGAGTCGCACCTCATGCGCCCCGCCGGCGAGAAGACTGTTCGCATAAAAATGACGCGGCTCGCCGAGGAAACTGGCGAACCGCGACACGCAATATCGGCCGAACTGAACCGGCTGAAAGCCTCCCGACTGATAAACTTCAGCCGTGGCATCATAACAATTCCTTCGTTTGAGATGCTGCACTAAACGGCGGCAAAGGTCCCTTTTTCCCTTTCTTCACGCCAACTTGCACCCCACCGTACACGCAAACTACCAATCCTCCCCGAGGCACTGCCGTCAACATGCAGCCAGACAATCCTAGCCCGGTGCGTTGGCACGCTATAATATAAGTTAAAAACACAAGTCCCCACTTTCAATGTGTGATAATTTCTGTAACTTTGTATGTTGATATATCACACATTACAAATCAGCATGTTGGAAAATAGCACTAACTCGCAAAAGAGAAAGAACCCCTTTTTTGAACCATACAATACCCCACACGACACCGTTCCTTTCAACAGAATAAAGACAAGCGACTACGAGGAAGCTTTTCTTGAAGGCATAAGACGCGAAGACGAAGAGATTGAAAAGACGGTGAACGACCCCGAAGAACCAACCTTCGAGAATACCATCGTACGTGTAGACAACGAGAACGGAGAAAACTACTACGACCTCCTGTCGCGCGTGTCAACAGTTTTCTCATGCATGCTCAGTGCCGAAACATGCGACGAACTCGATGAACTGGCGCAGAAAATGAGCCCCATTCTCACCAAACACGCAAACGACGTGAAGCTCAACAAACGCCTCTTCGAGCGCGTGAAACACGTGCACGACCATCACCGCGAGCTTACTCCCGAAGAGCAGATGCTCCTCGACAACTGCTACGACGGATTCGTGCGAAGCGGCGCACTGCTCGACGACGACGGCAAAGAGCGTCTGCGCCAGCTCACCGAAGAGGCCAGCATGCTCTCATTACAGTTCTCCCAAAACCTTCTCAAAGAGAACAAGGCGTTCACACTCAACATAACCGATAGCCAACAACTCGACGGTCTGCCTGAAACGGCACGCGATGCCGCAAAACTTGCCGCCAAGGAAAACGGCAAAGAAGGATGGCTTTTCACCCTCGACTACCCCAGCTACTCGCCTTTCATGACCTACTCCACACAACGTGAATTGCGCCGACAGCTCTATATGGCACGCAACACCGAAGGCACGCACGACAATTCAGAGAACAACCTCGGCATATGCAAGCGCCTCGTAAACCTGCGTCGCGAGATAGCCCAGTTGCTCGGATACGACACATACGCCGACTATGTGCTCACACACCGCATGGCATCCAACACCGACAATGTGTACAAGCTGCTCAACGACCTCATCGAAGCATACAAGCCGACAGCGCTGAAAGAGGTAAAGGCCATAGAAGCCGAAGCAAAAGCCACCGACGGCGACGACATTACTGTTGAACCTTGGGACTTCAGCTACTATTCGCACAAGCTCCAAATGAAGGAGTTCAACATCGATGCAGAAATGCTCCGCCCTTATTTCGAGCTGAAAAACGTGATAAAAGGCGTTTTCGGACTTGCCGAACGGCTATACGGAATAACATTCAAGGAGAACACCGACATACAGGTTTACCACCCCGACGTTAAGGCATACGAGGTGTTCGACAACGACGGCAAATTCCTTGCCGTGTTCTATGCCGACTTCTTCCCGCGCAAGGGAAAGCAAGGCGGTGCATGGATGACAGAGTTCCAAGGACAATGGATCGACCGCAAGGGCAACAATGTACGCCCACATGTAAGCGTGGTGATGAACCTCACCAAACCCACCGAAGACAAGCCTGCACTGCTTACGCTCGGCGAAGTGGAGACATTCCTGCACGAGTTCGGCCATTCACTGCACGGAATGTTCGCCAACACACGCTTTGAAAGCCTCAGCGGCACAAACGTATGGTGGGACTTTGTGGAGTTGCCTTCACAGTTTATGGAAAACTATTCGGTGGAGAAGGATTTCCTTCGCACCTTCGCTTTCCACTACCAGACGGGCGAACCCATGCCCGACGACCTCATAGAACGCATTGTAAAGAGTCGGAACTTCATGTCGGCATACGCCTGCATGCGCCAAGTGAGCTTCGGTCTGCTCG
>CAVDJG010000251.1:0-3635 GCA_963609005.1 Acidaminococcaceae bacterium | reverse complement strand
CCAAAAGAAGAGAGTGTGTATATAATATATAATTATTTTAAGATATTTATATTTTCTTTCTTTTGCTTCTTTTCTTTCTTTGTGATTTTTGCCGTTTTTTTATTTTTGGCCGACGAAAGTTACGATTTTTTTCACTGCCTCGTCGATTTTGCGGAAATCGTATGCAATGTAACGGCTTGTCACGTCGGTCCACGCATGGCCGAGGCAAAGCGCGATAGTTTCCCGCGGGATGTCTATTTCAGCCCCGATGCTTGCGAAGGTGTATCGTGCCACATACACGGTCAGTCCTTCAATAATCGGCGTGTATTTTATTTTTCGCCTTTTCCCGGTTTTATCGGCCATCTTTTCGCTTTTGCCTATCTTTTTCAGTGCATCGTTCCAGTGGTGGCAGAAATCCTTGTAGTCGGAATATTCATCAAGAGGCCGCAGAAGCCATTTTTTGCCCGCGTAGCGGCTTATAATGCCTTTTGCTGGTGTCGGTACGGGTATATCATACAATCGGCCCGTCTTGCGTCTTTTATAGCGTATTCTGCCGTTTTTCATATCCGACGGCTTCAAGTGGAGCAGGTCAACCGGGTTTATTCCGCACAGATAGAATGTCAGCATGAAAAGGTCGCGGTAGATTTCCTGCCACGGCTCTACGGGGTAGTCGCGCAGGGCGCGCAGCTCGTCTACGCTGATGTTTCTGATAGCCACACGCTCGTTTTTGACCTTATAGCGGCGGAACGGGTATTTGTCGGTATATTCGTTGTCGATGGCCCAGTTGAATACCGTGCGGAGGTTGCGCAAGTGTATGGAAAACCCGTTGTCCGACATGTGTGCATTGGCCTTGCGCCAACCGTTCAGCCAATTCGAGTCCACCGTGTCAAACGTCGCGTTTGCGTCATAAGACAGGATTTTCTTCACCGTGGCCTCGTATAGCCCGCGGGTGCCGGGCTTGTCCTTTGTCGTCGCGAAGTCAGAAACAAAGCCGGCAAGCGTTTTCTTCTGCTTCCGTTCCTTTCCGGACACTATTGCTCTGATTTCGTCCATCATCTGGCGTGTCGGCGTATTGGCGTTACGCGTCAGCAGGTAATCGTCCACTGCGACCATCTTTCGTCCGAGCACAGCGGTTTTCGCCCTCGCATTGGGCTCCTTTCCGGGAAATTCCCGCCCGACCACCTGATTCTTTGCAAACAGGCCGGTGCTCACCTTGAACCTTTTGCCGCAGTCCTCAAATACCAGAACGACAGGCGACAATCCGTCTTTTCTTACTTTTGTAAGGTCTACATAGGGTCTGTACGTCATAATAAAGCATTTTGTGAGTTCGTACTTTCGCTTCGGGTAAAAAATAGGGTGCGATTTTGGGTGCGATTTTCTCCCCAAATAGCCCTCGTTAGCCCTCAAAAGCACTGTTTTACGGCAGTCTATATACGACAAAAGCGGCTCTTTTTGAACCGCCTTTTGTTTCTATCTTACTGAAAACCAGCATTTTAGTCATTTGAGCGGTAAGCGGGACTCGAACCCGTGACCCCCAGCTTGGGAAGCTAGTGCTCTACCAACTGAGCTATTACCGCAAAAGAGCCGATACTCGGACTCGAACCGAGGACCTATTCATTACGAATGAATTGCTCTACCAACTGAGCCATATCGGCAATGTGTCTTCAAAAAGACGGTGCAAAGATATATATATTTTTTTTACAGGCCAAATTTTAACTCCACTTTTTACGGCGTGCATCAATACATGATTGGAATTGCAGATGCCTGATCCTGTGTTGCGCAAGGATTGTTGCGACAACGTTTTGCAACGGCAATTGCCAGAACCGCATGCGGCCATTTGGCCCGGTTCTGGCAATCGATATTTGTGACTGTGCCTTGCAACAGGCATCTCACATGGTTGTGTAACTACTGAATTGATGCTATTTTTTCAAGAAACTGTCCACCTTCTTAAACCAACGTGTGAGATGGTTGTTGCGGGTGGCCACCACAAATTTGTAGTCTTTAGTGCCCGGATACTTTTCGAGGTCAACCGTGTAGTGCCTTTCTGAAGCCTTTACCGTTCCCACTTTCTGCCAGTTGTCGGTGCCACCGGTGGAAAAGTTGTTGGTAGTTGATATGTATATCTCGGCATCGCTGTCACATTCTTCAAACGTGTTCCATTTCAGAATCACCTTGTCGTCGAATGCCGTTGTCGTGAGGCCATATATATCGGCGTGTCCAAAAAACGGCACTCCGTCCATCTCCCACTCCACATTCCGGGGCAGTTCAAAATTCATGTATCTGCATATCGAGGGTGCGATGTCAACCTGCGACAGGTTGGTGCTTCCCCATTCTTCGTTCATGTCACGGCGGTTGGTTACCATCCATATATCGCGTTCACCCTCCGACTGTCCGCCATGGTTAAATCCATGTTCTTCGCGTCCGTGGTCGGTTGTGACTATAAGCAGCCATTCCTCGTCAAAATGCTTCTCCCGCCATTTTATGGCATCCCATATTTGCGCCAGAAGACGATCTTCGCGGGTGAGGTAGTTCTGCGAGAACGTGCTGTAGCCGGTTATATGGAAGGCATCGTCGGTGTACCAGAGATACACCCAGCTCATGTCGGGTGCATCTTTTCTTATGCATTCGGCGGCACGGCGGCACACAACCGAGTCGATGTCGTAGACATGCAGTTCGAGCGGCTTGTGCGGAAAGCGCAGCGTGTCGAGGTCGTATCCGTCATGCACATAGTCGATTTTCACGTTGCCCGCTTCGGGTTTGCCCTCGCCTATTAGCAAGGTGCGGTTGTCGGCCCAACTTGAGAACAGTGCTGTTTTCACGTTGCGTTTCTGTGCCTTCGCAATGCGGAAAAGCGACCAGTAGTTGTAGTTTGTCTTTATATTGGAGTTGCCCTGCACGTTGTGTTTATACATCCAAGTGCCGGTGAGTATGTTGGTATAGCCAATGGCCGATATTGTAGGGCTTTGGCTTGCAGATCCTATCTCGCCTCCGGCGTATGCGTCGGCATAGCTCCCGGTGCCGGCAATGTCGAAAATCGTGCCGGGATGTGTCTGGTGCAGAAATTCTCTCGACACGCCATCCATTATCACATATAGTGCCTTGCGTGTTTTTGCCTGTATGTTCAGGCTGCCTGTGGCCAAAATCAAGGCCATAGCCAATGTCAGCTTTTTCATTTGATCTTTTGTCATTGTTGTTTATTCCCACCCGAACAACTGCGGAAGCAGGTTGGGATTGATGTCGGTTTCATGTTTGGGCACGGGCCGGTAGTAGTCGCGCGGTTCGCTGAATGTGCCCATTGTCTTGGCTGTCTGTATTGTGCCGCTTGTTCCGTTTTTGAGATATACGGTGGCCGAAGCGTCGTCGATTGTGCCCGTTTTATAATAAACGAGCTTTTCGCCCAAACTATTGCGTTCCTTGTCAGCATCGGCAGGAATTTCCTGCGACGACGGTATCAGATAGATGTCAGGCACGCCGTCGCCCGTGAGGTCGAATTTTCCGAGCGAGGGGAAATAAAGACCTTCGGGCACTTGCTCAAGCATTTTGCCTGCATGCCACCGCATGAGGTCGTCAAACCTGAACCCTTCGAATGCCAGTTCCACACGGCGTTCGCGGCGTATCTCAAGCAACACGGCCGACACTCCGGGATATTTTGCCGC
>CAVDJG010000250.1:0-3647 GCA_963609005.1 Acidaminococcaceae bacterium | reverse complement strand
CGGAACGATATACTTGTGCTCGTTCAGCCCCGGGTCAACCGCAGCACACCATATAGTGGTGTCTTCGGGGAACGTGCGGCGTATGTGTTCTATGCCCTCGGGAACGGCCATCACGCAGGCCACATGCACCTTGCTCGGCGTGCCCTTGGTGAGAAAAGCCTTGTAGCCAAGCTCCATCGAACCGCCGGTGGCGAGCATCGGGTCGGCAATTACGAGCGTGGCGCCGTTGAGGTCGGGCGTGGCAAGATACTCCACATGTATGCCCACCTTGGTGTGGGCATCGTCCTCATACTCGCGGAAAGCCGAGACGAAGGCGTTGCCAGCGTGGTCGAAGATGTTGAGGAAGCCCTGGTGGAAAGGCAGTCCGGCACGGAATATCGTGCCAATCACGAGCCTGTCGGTAGGAACGTTCACCTTGGCCACGCCGAGCGGCGTCTCCACATCGCGCTCCACATAGTCGAAAGTCTTGCTAAGCTCATAAGCCATGAGTTCGCCCACGCGCATGATGTTGTTGCGGAACAGCAGCCTGTTCTTCTGATAGTCCTTGTCTCGCATCTCAGCCATATACTTGTTGATGATGGAGTTTGACTTGCTGAAATCTATAATTTTCATGTGTATCGTGTTTGTTGTTATATAATCGGGGCAATGCCTTTTCACTGGTCAGCATACATACGTAAGTGCGCCCCGGCGGCCGAAGCGCAACCCAAACTGTGCAAAATTACACATAAATCCCCACAATCGTGCCACAACACCACGGCCAACTGCATGCCGGCATGCTTTTTTGCAATGTTTTAACACACGGGGCACACCGCCCACCCAATGGCAGGCCCCACGGCGGCCAGGCGGCGAAGCCGTGCGCCACATGTCACCTGTATGCCGCCGGCAGGTCATTCGCACCGCACAAAAGTTCCAATCTGCCACATCCAAATTGCAATCGGCACACAGGTGCAAGACTTTGCAATATTTTAACATAAAAAAGATTGCGCCGAGGCAAATTTTATCAGTGAGAATTATCGTTATCTTATAGTTTTTCCCTAACTTTGCGGTGGTAAAAGGACATGTCAGGATACAGTTCCGGCATTCCCCCATGCCAATATTTTTATTTAACAGGAACAATGAAAGTCGCCGTGCAGAAACAACGGCCCCAACTAGGCAAGAGCGGAGCACGGCCTGCGGAAATTGATTCATTAATCACTATTCTAAAATATTTTTATAAAAATGGCAAAGTTTGATAAGTCAGTTTTAGAGAAGTACGGAATTACAGGTACTACCGAAGTGCTCTACAATCCGTCTTACGAAGTGTTGTTCAACGAAGAGACCAAAGAAGGTCTCGAGGGCTTTGAGGTAGGTCAGGAGACCGAGCTCGGCGCCGTGAACGTAATGACCGGCATCTACACGGGCCGCTCGCCTAAGGACAAGTTCATCGTTGACGACGAAAACTCGCACGACACTGTATGGTGGACTTCAGAGGAGTACAAGAACGACAACCACCGCGCCAGCAAGGAAGCATGGGCTGCCGTTAAGGAAATAGCCAAGAAGGAGCTGAGCAACAAGAAACTGTTTGTTGTTGACGGCTTCTGCGGAACCCACAAAGACACCCGCATGAAGGTGCGCTTCATCGTTGAGGTGGCATGGCAGGCACACTTCGTGACCAACATGTTCATCCGTCCTCAGAACGAGGCCGAGTTCGACCAGGAGCCCGACTTCATCGTTTACAACGCCTCCAAGGCAAAGGTTGAGAACTACAAGGAACTCGGCCTGAACTCTGAGACAGCCGTTGTGTTCAACGTTACAAGCAAGGAGCAGGTAATCATCAACACATGGTATGGCGGCGAGATGAAGAAAGGTATGTTCTCGATGATGAACTACTTCCTCCCCCTCAAGGGCATGGCTTCGATGCACTGCTCGGCCAACACCGACATGAACGGCGAGAACACCGCTATCTTCTTCGGCCTCTCCGGCACCGGCAAGACCACCCTTTCTACCGACCCGAAGCGTAAGCTCATCGGCGACGACGAGCACGGATGGGACGACGAGGGCGTGTTCAACTTCGAGGGCGGCTGCTACGCCAAGGTTATCAACCTCGACAAGGAGTCGGAGCCCGACATCTACAACGCTATCCGCCGCGACGCTCTGCTCGAGAACGTTACCGTTGACAAGGAAGGCAAGATCGACTTCGCCGACAAGAGCGTTACCGAGAACACCCGCGTAAGCTATCCTATCTACCACATCAAGAACATCCAGCGTCCCTACTCTCAGGGTCCCGCCGCAAAGCAGGTTATCTTCCTGTCGGCCGACGCCTTCGGCGTGCTGCCTCCCGTTTCTATCCTGAACGCTGAGCAGACGAAGTACTACTTCCTCTCTGGCTTCACAGCCAAGCTGGCAGGTACAGAGCGCGGCATCACCGAGCCCACCCCGACATTCTCTGCTTGCTTCGGCCAGGCATTCCTCGAGCTGCATCCTACAAAATATGCAGAGGAGCTGGTTAAGAAGATGGAGAAGAGCGGTGCCAAGGCTTACTTGGTGAACACCGGATGGAACGGAACAGGCAAGCGTATCTCAATCCGCGACACACGCGGTATCATCGACGCTATCCTCGACCACAGCATCGACGCTGCTCCCACAAAGGTTATTCCTTTCTTCAACTTCGTTGTTCCCACAGAGCTCAACGGTGTTGATCCCAACATCCTCGACCCGCGCGACACCTACGCTGAGGCTTCGCAGTGGGAGGAGAAGGCTAAGGATTTGGCTGCACGCTTCATCAAGAACTTCAAGAAGTATGAGACCAACGAGGCTGGCAAGGCTCTCGTAGCTGCTGGTCCCCAGCTCTAATAGCTGCACAGATCTCTGAAAATTGAGATAAACACAAAGCCCGGTGGCACCGCAGTGCCGCCGGGCTTTTTCGCATTATACATTCCGGGCGCAAACGCACGGCGCTCTGCGCGCCTACGCACAAAGGCCCCGCCGCTTGCCGTAGTCATTACACGGCATGTGCGGCGGGGCCTTTGTGCGGTTTTGCGCGCGGCTGTTCTCAGGCCGTTTCACAAAGCCGTTCATATTCGGCTATGCACGGCACGGTGTCGGCTTGCATCACCTTGCGCACGGCGAGAACATCCTGGTCGAACGGACCGTTGTGCTCGAGCTTCAGCGTGCACATGGCCGCTGCAAATCGACCAGCCTCGTCGTAGTCGGCATCCTGTGCGCGGCAATACAGATAACCGGCCGAGTAGGTGTCGCCGCAACCCGTGGCATCCACCACGTCGTGCGGTGCATAGGCGGGAATTTCATGGAACTCGCCCTCGGCATAGATTAGCGAACCGTAGCTTCCGAGCGTCACCACCACCTCGCGCACGCCCCAGTCGGCAAGCTGGCGAGCGGCGGTTCTCGGGTTGTTATATCCGGTTATCACCTCCATCTCGCGCTCGTTCACCTTAATTATATCGGTGCATGCGAGTATCTCGCGCTTTCCTTGCCAGTCAACGGGGTGCACCTTGTCGCCCACAACCTTGCGCAGATAGCCTTGGGCATCAATCGAAATGCGCCCTTTCTGCGAAAGATACTTCACCACTTCGGGCGAGAAGTCGTCGCTGAGGAGCGTCCCTAGGTGATACACGCGCGCATCGACAGATCGCATCTCGTCGATGGTG
>CAVDJG010000249.1:0-3654 GCA_963609005.1 Acidaminococcaceae bacterium | reverse complement strand
TACGCATCACGGCTTCGCCGCGCTGCTCACCCTGGGCTATGACTGTTACGCCCTTGCAGGGCTGCCATGTCGTTCCTACGGGACTTGTTGTTTGCGATGTTTGTACCGGACAACAATAAATATAAGCCCATTACGGGGGCAACAGACAGTAAGCATAAGCCCAAATCGTTCATTAGAAGTTCTCTGTCTCATACGGCAAAGAGAAATTCTAATGAACGATTTGAGCTTAATATTTCACCTCACGATGAACACCCTTGCTCTTGGCTATGTAATTCCCGCTATTAGGGCTTACTCGGGACTTTCACCCGTTAGACAATGCTCATGCCGAGCACACGAAAAAAACGCCTTTCCCATGCACGCGGCGCGGGAAAGGCGTTGGTTGGTGTTTCGCTTTGAAACCGGTAGCGGTTATCTAATCTTGAGGAAGTGCTCGGAGAGCATCTTGCCATTGGCCAGTTTCACTTTTGCCACATAGTGTCCGGTGGGCATATCGGTGATGTCGATGCGCAGTGATGGGGTTGATGCCGCCTTGTATTTGCACATGCTGCCCGACGTGTTGTAGATGCTCACGCTGACTATGGTGCTGTTGGTGGTCACGTCGATGTGGGTTGTGGCTCTGTGCGGCGAGATGCCGAGCGTGCTCGTACTAATATCGCGTATGGCTGTGGCCTTGTCGAGATCGAGCTTGTAAGGCGAGTCGAGCGAACCTATCATGGCGTCGGTATTGTAATCGACGGCGTTGTCGAAGGTCAACACCTGCCCGTTTACCACGGTTTTGAATGTGACTTGCACATTGGCGGTGTCGCCCGGCACAGTGAGGAAGTACAAATCGTCAATGGCTCGTGCCGTGGTGCGGCACTCATCGGCCACAAAGGCTGCGAGCTGCAGCGTGTCTACTGTTTCTGCGCCGCTGCGCACCTGGGCCACTATGGTCATGTTGCTGGGATATTTGCCCCGCTCAACCGGTGTGAACCAGTTGTAGCCAGATGCTTGCGCCCTGAAACTGTTGGCACGGGACACTCCTGATGTGAGTGACTTCACGGGGAATCGGAATGTCTTGTCTTCGCCGCTGCAGTTGAAGTATTTGTAGCCTAATCCGGGCTGCACCGACTTCAATGATCCTCTCCATGATCCGTTGCTGTAGATGGCAAAGTAGCGTTGTGACTTCACCTGGTCGTTTTCGCTCGGGTTGACACCCACGAAAGCCTCTTCGAGACTGAGGGCCGAGGCACAGGTGCTGCCTATCCAGTTCCACTGCTGGCGCAGGTCGATGTTGCTTTCGGCATCGGTGGGCGTCGAACCGTAGATAGTGAGTGTGGCAGCCTTGTCCATGTTGATGCTGTACATAGCGCCGGGTTTCATTGTGGTGAGCGTGCCCTTTGCGCCCTGCGAGGCATCGGCTTTGTTCCACATGGCAAATGCGTCATGGCTCTTCATCACCGATATGTTTCCACGAAGCGATTCGGTAAGGGCATCGATACTGTCGGTAGGTGTGACGTAGGTTGAAATCCAATTCCACCCTGCGCCGAGTGCGATGTTCTGTTCGAGTTCGGCATCGTTTTCGAATATCACTGGCGAGGAGAAGTCGCCCACCAAGTCGGTGTTGTAGAATTCGATGTTGCGGTCGGTCTTCATCCTGCTATAGGTGATGCCGGTAGAAGCATCCCAGAGGCGGAACTCTACGGGCTTCTGCGTGTCGTCGTTGTTGCCGTAAACCGACAAGTAGGTGTAGTAGGCATCTTCGCTTGCCTCGTAAACGGGCGATGCCGTTCCGCGGCATTCGCCGTTGATGAATGCCGCAAGCACCGACTCGGTTGAGTTGAGCATGCGGTGGTTGACATACACCTGTCCTATTATAGGCATGTGGCTTTCATACTTGGTTGGGTCACACTGCCAGTCGGGACGTTGTGCCGACACCTTTGCGGTGACGAGCAGCGGTTCGGCTATATTGTTGTTGCCGCAGAGGTAGACAGTCTGTTCGTGTGCTCCCACGCCGGTAGACTCAAGCACTGTGAAGTTGACTGTGAGTTCTTTCTGCGGTTCCAACAGTCCGTTGGCTACATCGACGGTCATCCAAGAAGGCAGGTCGTCGATGGTGAAGTTCTCGGTAAGGTTGCCGCTGTTTTTCACCTTTACCGCAAAGGTTGACGTGCCCTTATCGCTCTTGTTCACAAACACGCTGTCTTTCTCCCATTTCAGAGTGTTGAGATCCACTTTGGCTATCCAGTTGATAGGTCGGGAGATGTTGCCGTGCTTGTCTTTCACGCCGCTCACCTCGAAGTGTAGCGTTGTGCCGTTGTATTCGCGCAGGGCATTGTTGACGGTGATGTACAGTTCGCGTTCCGACGATGTGAACGTGGTGTTGAGCACAGTGCGCTGGCGTTCGCGCTGAATGGCCGGAGCCTCGATGGTGGCCGTGGCCGTGGCCTTGTGGCCGCCGCGTATGTAGTCGTCGGTAGAGAACTTGGTGTTCCACTGATGATAATTGTCTTGCTCAAGACGGTCGAAAGGATAGTATGCCACCAGACCGTTTGAGTTGTTGTTTGCCAGCAGCGTGTCTATGCGCTCGTAGCGGTGCTCCTTTATGTAGGATCCTGTGAGGTTGGCGTTCCAAAGGCGCACTTCATCAATGGCTCCCTTGAGATGGTTGCTCAGCGTGTAGCTCTGCACGTTTCCTTTCTCGTCACGCTCGTAGCTCTTCGACACGCCAAAACGCAGACTGTCGCCAGCAATGGCCGGCACGGTGGTTTCGGCAAGCGACTTCACGTTTTCGCCGTCGATGTAGAACACGGCTGAGATGCCGCGCTGCACGTTGAATGCGATGTGGTGCCATGTGTCATCGTATATCGACTGCGTTCCGATAAGGTCGTTGCTTTCGGGACGTAGCAGATGTATGCGTCCTTCTTCGTCGCATGTGGCTGCAACGGTGGGCTTGTCGGTGGAGCCGGTCTCGAAGAGCATGGTCTGTTGTCCCTTGTTGTCCTTGCTGGCCTTCACCCAGAACTCGAGGGCGTAGCTATCTTTCTGCAATGGCGACACGTCGGCTATGGGCAGGCTCACATAGTGGGTGCTGTCGAGCAAGGCGGCCATGCTGCTGTTGTCAACATACCAGTCGGGAGTCACCAGGTTGAAGGTGTTGCGTCCGGTGCGGTCGGTGGCCGTATTACCGTGTCCCTCGTCGAATTTCCAGTAACCCACAAGTCCGATGGTATTCGATGTCTTCACCTTGTGCATTTCTTCAAAGCTTTGTTCGGGCTGGCGCACGTAGTTCCACAGTGTGAGTTCGTTCACAACGGCATCGATGTCGCCTCCCAAATACATGTTGCTGTTGCCTTCGTAGGCCACCATTGGCTCTTTGGCGAAGAGTTCCTTTTGCGTGTCGTCGTAGGCAATATTGGCACTGAAGAGATTGCCGTCGGCTTCGTCGAACGAGCATGCGAGGAATGTCCACGTGTTGTTGGGTATGGTTTCTGCCGACACTTTGCGCGTGCCATCGACATCAACCACAAGATGTCCGTCTTCGTCTACGGCAAGCATGAACTTGTCGTCGGCATTACCATGGCGCATTAGCGTTCCTGCCCCGTTGCGCTTGAGCCACATCTCGAGCGAGTAGTCGCACTTGCCCAGATAGTAAGGCGCTTGTGTGTGGTGCTC
>CAVDJG010000248.1:0-3658 GCA_963609005.1 Acidaminococcaceae bacterium | reverse complement strand
GCATAATATTAAGACAACTAATATGGCAGTAAAAGAAGTAAAACCAGAAGAAGAGAAAAAGAGTTTGAGCTTTGTTGAGCAACTTGTGGAACAGGATTTGTCAGAAGGCAAGAACGGAGGCCGCATTCAAACCCGTTTTCCGCCTGAGCCAAATGGATACCTGCACATAGGACACGCCAAAGCAATATGCATGGATTTTGGTGTAGCTGAGAAATATAACGGAGTGTGCAACCTTCGTTTCGATGATACAAACCCGAGCAAGGAAAACAACGAATACGTAGAGAACATCCTCAACGACATTTCATGGTTGGGATTCAAATGGGGAAATGTTTATTACGCATCCGACTATTTCGAGAAACTTTGGGATTTCGCATTATGGCTGATAAACAACGGACATGCATACATTGACGAGCAAACAGCCGAACAAATAGCCGAACAGAAGGGCACACCCACGACTCCGGGCACAGCCTCGCCATTCCGCGACCGCCCGATTGAAGAAAGTCTGGAACTGTTCAAGAAAATGAACACGCCGGAAGCTGTTGAGGGCAGCATGGTGTTGCGCGCTAAACTCGACATGGCAAATCCTAACATGCATTTCCGCGACCCGATCATATATCGCATCATACACACTCCACACCACCGCACCGGAACGAAATGGCACGCCTATCCCATGTATGATTTCGCACACGGACAAAGCGATTTCTTTGAGGGCGTAACCCATTCAATATGCACGTTGGAGTTTGTTCCCCACCGCCCGCTTTACGACAAATTCGTAGATTTCCTCAAGGAAATGCGTGGCGAGACAGAGAATATACATGACTTCCGTCCACGACAGATTGAGTTCAACCGGTTGAATCTCACCTATACCGTTATGAGCAAGCGCAAATTGCTTGCCCTTGTCAACGAAAAGAAAGTGAGCGGTTGGGACGATCCGCGCATGCCGACACTCAGCGGAATGCGTCGCCGTGGCTATTCGCCCGAGAGCATACGCAATTTCATCGACTCAATAGGCTACACTAAATTCGATGCACTAAACGATTTCGCTCTCCTCGAAGCTGCGGTGAGAGACGACTTGAACAAACGCTCGCTGCGTGTTTCAGCCGTGTTGAATCCCGTGAAACTCGTTATCACCAACTATCCCGACGGACAGATTGAGGAAATGGTGGCCATAAACAATCCCGAAAACGAGAACGACGGCACTCACACAATCGCTTTCTCGAAGAACCTGTGGATTGAACGTGAAGACTTCATGGAGGATGCTCCCAAGAAATTCTTTAGATTGACCCCCGGAAAAGAAGTGCGCCTGAAAAATGCATACATCATCAAATGCACGGGATGCACAAAAGACGCGAACGGCAATGTGGTAGAGATTCAGGCCGAATACGACCCATTAAGCAAGAGCGGACTTGAAGGTGCCAACCGTAAAGTGAAGGGAACATTGCACTGGGTGTCGGCTGACAGGTGCCGAAAAGCACAGGTGAGAGTGTATGACCGACTGTTCAATGTGGAAAACCCGTCGGCTGACGAGCGCGATTTCCGTGAACTTCTCAATCCCGACAGTCTGCTCATCAACGACAACTGCTATGTAGAGGAATATGCAGCAGAACGCAAGCCCGGCGAATATCTGCAGTTCCAGCGCATCGGATATTTCATGGCCGACCTTGACTCTACCGCTGAAAACCTCGTATTCAACAAGACAGTTGGCCTTAAAGACACTTGGGCAAAACAGAACAAACAATAATGACCGATCGAGACAAACACTTCAACAGTGCTGAATTTCACGACATTCTTGAAAAATATGAAGCCGCACGGCGGCTTCATAAGGATGTCTATTTGGAATCAGATGAACTGACTGATATTGCCGAATTTTACTACAAAAACGGCAATATGAGTCAGGCTGTTGAAGTTCTTGACTATGCCATCGACCTGCACCCTGGTTCATCGCTGCCTCTTGTTTTCAGGGCCCGCACGGCATTACTTGACGAAAACAACGTTGACAAGGCAAAGTTCTATGCACGGCAGATTACAGACCAGCTTGACTTGGACTGTATTTATCTCGTGGCCGAAATCATGATTTCAGAAGGCAACGAAGACAAAGCTGACAAGTATCTGCATGAGTGCATGCAGAAAATTGACGAAGACGACGTGCCCGACTATGTGCTCGATGTGTCAACATTATACATGGACTATAATCTCACCGACAAAGCGAGTGAATGGCTTGACCTGTCGGATGAGCCAGAACTCGCCGATTACCGTGAACTGAAAGGGCGCATAGCATTCGGAAAAGGCAAATACGAAGAAAGTGAACGCATCTTCGAGTCGCTTCTCGATGAAGACCCATATTCCAACCATTTGTGGAACAGTCTTGCATCGTCGCAGTATATGCGCAATCATATAAACGAATCGATAACCAGCAGCGAATTTTCGATAGCAATTAATCCTAACGACGACGAGGCAATACTCAACAAAGCAAACGGATTGTATTGTCTGTGCAATTTTGAAGAGGCACTCGCCTACTATCGGCGTTTCATATCGATATGTCCTAACGAACCCACCGGCTATATGTTTGCCGGTAATGCATTGCTCAATTTGTCGCGTTTTGAAGAGGCCGAGGAAGAATACCGTGTTGCATTGTCGAAGACACGAAATGACACACGCAACCTGGCTGACATTTATCAGAATCTGGCCTTCACGCTGTCGCAAATGAACCGTGAGGTGGAGGCCGTTGACTACATCGACAAAGCAGAGGCTTTGCCCGAATGCAACAAGGCAAACATAAAGGTAGTGCGAGGACACATAATGCTTGAACACGGGCACATAAAAAACGCGCTCAACAACTTTATGTCGGCTCTAAACGATTCTAATTTTTCAAAAGACATATTCTACCGCGTTGCCGTGTCAACCTACGACTGTGGATATTCCGGTGTCGCCTACAAGATGTTCAAGGCCTACATCGAAATGAACAAAGGCAAAAACGGGGAAGGCTTGGCCTATCTTGCATCGTGTTGCAAACGCATAAACCGCAGGGAGGAATATCTCGCTATATTGAAAAAAGCATGCAGTGAAAATCCCGATGAAACAAGAATCGTATTCAGCGAAAGTTTTCCAAAAAGCATTCCGCCGGAAAAATATTACGAATACGAGAAAAACAGTATCGACGACGACCAATAGAAATATATAAAAATCAGTATAAGCAATAAAAATGAATTGGATAACTTCATTATTGGGCCATCTTAATTATGGTACAATATTCCTGTTGATGCTTCTTGAAAGCACCGTAGTGCCCGTACCATCAGAACTCGTAGTGGCTCCCGCTGCCTATCATGCAGCAGCTGGCAATATCGACATTTTCCTTGTCATTCTGTTCTCCACGTTGGGAGCTGATGTGGGTGCCTCTATAAACTACTTCGCTGGATATTATCTGGGACGACCGATTATATATAAATTTGCAAACAGCAAACTTGGGCATCTGTGTCTTCTTAACCAGGAAAAAGTGGAAAACAGCGAGCGCTATTTTGACAACCACGGAATGGTGGCCACAATAACGGGGCGTCTTATCCCTGGAATACGCCACCTGATTTCAATTCCTGCGGGATTGGCAAAGATGCATTACGGCAAATTTCTGCTCTACACTACGTTAGGAGCCGGCGCTTGGCAT
>CAVDJG010000247.1:0-3666 GCA_963609005.1 Acidaminococcaceae bacterium | reverse complement strand
ACGGTTCCGCCTTTGCGCTCAAGACGCTGCATCTCATACTCAAACAAGTCCCAACCGGCTATACGTTCCACCGGACGGCTCTTTGCTTTGATACATCGGCAAGCCTTCACTATGCTCACCCCATCTGGAATGAGCACGTCGCCTTTGGTTAGTGCTTCGGCAAAGAGTGCATCTCTACGAGCAGTGTTGTACGAATGGGCGTTGATGGTATTGATTAGCAACTTACCTTCAGGCAGTGAAGCAAGAGCCTCCTTGCTTTCCAATATATCCAAGCATTTCAGTCTAAACATACATTCAGCCTATTCAATAATACCGAAAAACACATAAAAAGGAATGGAAATACTACTCCGCACAAGCCTTTGTTTTATATTGGTTCAACAACCATTGTTGTTGTTCGTCGATACTTAGGGTGCTGTTGTCAAGAAGAATTGCATCGTCGGCTTTGCGCAATGGTGATGTGGCACGATGGGAGTCTATGTAGTCACGTTCCTCCACGTTCTTAAGAATGTCTTCATAATTACATTCCATGCCTTTTGCCTTTAATTCATCAAAGCGCCGCTTGGCACGTATTTCCGCACTGGCGGTAACGAAAATCTTCAGTTCGGCATCGGGAAACACTACGGTACCGATGTCGCGACCGTCCATAACTACCCCTTTGTCTTTGCCCATACGTTGCTGCTGTTCAACCAGCTTAGCCCTCACAGAAGGCATGGCGGCTATTTTGCTTACACGGGAAGACACTTCGAGTGTGCGTATTTCGTTTTCCACACATTCACCGTTAAGGTATGTATTTACAGTCCCGTTTGTGTCGTCACGCTTGAAAGATATGTCTATTTTCGGCAACAAGCGCTCCAATTTATCTGCATCAACATTTGATTCCTTGTCAAAAACGTTGTTGCGCAACGCATATAACGTTACGGCACGATACATTGCTCCCGTATCTACATATATATACCCTATTTCGCGTGCAAGTTTTTTGGCCATTGTGCTTTTGCCACAAGACGAATGTCCATCAATAGCTATCGTAATCTTTTTCATCATTTTCACCGTTTTAATATTCCAACTGCATTTTACAAAGTGTAGGCAACATTTACTGTTATTGACGAACTTGACACATGATACTTGCCATAGGCAACATTAAACTTGAAGCGTTGCAGGTTGACACCTGCTCCAAACGACAATCCTGCTCCGTGTGTTCCGCCACCGTCAGTATCGTTTATCTCCATCTCGCTTGCCCTTCTGAAATTATATCCGGCTCCAACCCATATCGATTCCGACAGTTGGGCATCAAGTCCTACGACAAGATGATTTATGACTTTGTAATTCCAATGGTTCAAATCAACGAGTGTTGCAGACAACCGAAATGGCGTGTGTGCAAATTTCTTGCTCGCACCCAACTGGAAATCAATAGGCATGGCATCATATTCATCATTGTATGCCTTTAATTGTCCGCCCAGGTTTTTGGCTACAAACGACACCGACCATTCACGTTCTGAGTCGTAGTAGTTTATACCAAGGTCGATACCCATTCCCATAGAGTTATAGCCGCCTATATATGAAGTTATGAACTTAGCTGTAACTCCTCCGACGAAATGGTCGCTCAACATATAGGCGAAATACCCGGCAACGGAAATTTCTCTCGCCGAGAACTCACCTGTTTGCACATTGTTGGCATCCACTTGCTTCATCTTCCCGTAATCCATGTATTGTGC
This sequence comes from Acidaminococcaceae bacterium, assembly GCA_963609005.1. Taxonomy (GTDB): domain Bacteria; phylum Bacteroidota; class Bacteroidia; order Bacteroidales; family Bacteroidaceae; genus Prevotella. Next base: position 1,954 of record CAVDJG010000247.1, on the reverse strand, counting down.
CGACACAGCTACCGACGCGCGCTCTTTTATATTGCGGTTAAATGCAGCACTGGCAGTTTGTGTGCCAGCCATATAATTCATGTAATTCAAGCAGATTGTCTTGTCGGAAACTGACGTGAGCAAAGACGGATTGTTGAAAATGAGCGTTTCATCATCGTCAACAATAGTTATGTTGTCACCGCCAAGAGCTGCTGCATGCGCGCTCACTGGCAATCGCAAAAAATTGTACGCAGTCTGACTTTCCTGTCCTTTGGCAGGCAGTTGTGACAATACCGCGAATATAGCAATGACAACTTTCTTCATACTAATATTTTTGCTTTACCGATTACAAAGTTAATTAAAATATGTGTGTCGTGAAAAGGATGCGCTGTTTTTATGCTTGCCGAACTTGTAGCGGGGTCACATAAACCTACAACCGCACAACAATGTTATACAACAACTGCTTTTTGCAGAGCCCATACATTTGAGAATGAGTTGCTATTATCGTTCTCAAAGCTTCTTGGCGTAATCAAACCCTTCGGGCTGTTCTCTGTTGACAACTATATCATAGGCAGCACCTTCCGGCCAGTCGGCAGCATCGGGTGCAGGAGTTACGTTACCTGTTAGATGAAGATTTTCAAACATCCACTTCATATAATAGGCAAACATATAGTTGTGATAGCGGTCATTTCTTTGGAGTGTAGCGGTGTAGGCCTCAAAACTGCCTTCCTTTTCTATGCCTTTCAACGCCTTTTGCAATCCGGTAGAACAACCGAAGAATGTAAGTCCTTTTCCGTAATAAGCACTTGCATCTTCCAAAGGCACATTGAATTTGAATGGTTCGACATCTTCTGTGTTGTCATACACCCAATTCATTCCACCTCCAAGATAGCTCTTGCTATATAAAGTGCCCCAATTGCGGCGCGTAATCTTGTTGTCATCAGGAATGGCTGTCGTATTGGCCACAAAAGCGATTTGCGCTGAAACACCACCGATTTCAACAATGCCTTTGGATGAAGACTTCAACGTTCCGTTTTCGTAGTTTGCTGCAATCCATGCATACAAGCCCTCGTAACGTCCAGCTATTGTCATGGCCTTGTAGAGTTTAAACCCGTTAGCCTGACCGATATTCTTCAATTTCGCATATATCGCTTCGGTTTCAGCCTTTCCCTGCATTCGCATTCCGGCAGTGGCGAGTATATAAAGTGGTATAACCTCGTCGCCACCTTTTTTATAGCATAAGGTCATTTGGTCGAAATAGGCCCTTACACTGTCGGGATGATTGGCTATTGTAGAGATAGCCCTTCCCTTGGATTCTTTCTTCTCGGTATCTGAACTTGGATATATCTGCCGTATGGTGCTGTCAGACATCACCTCGTAGACATGCAATCTTGACCCGGAACTGCCGGCATCTATTATTCCTATTTTTTGCGGAAATCTGTCTAGTGCGCCACTGTCATCATTGTTTGTCGCGCTACATGCAGTAATGCCGGCGGCAAAACCTATGCACAAGACTATTTTCAATACTTTCTTTTTTGCCGATTTCATATAAACGATAAAATCATAAAGGGATTTTTCACAAATAGCTTTCTGTTTTTTCATGACAAATCAGTCAAGAAGAGTTGAAGCCCTTACCCTCGAAAGTGTTTCCGGGGTCATCTGCAAGTAGCTTGCAATATACACCAACGGTGCACGCAGAACAACTTGCGGGCGCAATTTGCACATCTTTTTATATCTGTCCTGTGCCGTCTCGAAGCGCACGAGGTCGGCATGTATTTGCGACATGATGAGACTTTCCTCCAATATTTTCCTATAGAGAATCTGGATATTCACATTGTGCAAGGCCACCTGTTCCAAACGGGCTTTTGGCAAAGCATAAATGACAGTCGATTCAAGTGCTTCCATTTGCAGTTTTGTGGGTTCTTCCTTAAAAAGGCTTTCTATGCACATCACTATGCTATGGTCGTCACCGATG
>CAVDJG010000246.1:0-3666 GCA_963609005.1 Acidaminococcaceae bacterium | reverse complement strand
ACATCTGCTACGAATACGCCACCAAGCGCTACCGCTCCAACTGCATCAACTGGGGCATCGTTCCGTTCACCATTGCCAAGGACACTGAGTTCAGCTACGAACCGGGCGACATGGTGTATGTAGAAGGACTGCGCGAGGCCATTCTCTCGGGCAAGGAGGAAATCGACGCCAAGGTTATTGCCAAGGACGGAGTGCACGCCCTGCACCTGTTCTTCCAGAACCTCACCGCCGACGAGCGGCAGATACTCGCCGACGGATGCCTCATGAACTATTACAAGAACAAGAATCATTAAAATATCGACTACTATGACACAGAAAATCCAAATGACCACTCCGCTTGTGGAGATGGACGGCGACGAGATGACCCGCATTTTGTGGAAGATGATAAAAGACGAACTCATCCTCCCGTTTGTCGATCTCAAGACCGAATACTACGACCTCGGACTCGTGAAACGCGACGAGACTGCCGACCAGATAACGCGCGATGCCGCCGAAGCCACCAAGCGTTTGGGCGTGGCCGTGAAGTGCGCCACAATCACTCCCAACCTGCAACGCATGGACGAGTATCACCTGCACGAGATGTGGAAGAGCCCCAACGGCACCATACGTTCCATTCTCGACGGCACAGTGTTCCGCACTCCCATCACCATTCCGAGCATACACCCGGCAGTGAGAAACTGGGAGAAGCCCATAACCATTGCGCGCCACGCCTACGGCGACGTGTACAAGAGCGTGGAGATACGCGCTGACGAGCCCGGAGTGGCAAAGCTCGTGTTCGACGGCGAGAGCGGCCGTCACGAAGAAGTGGTGGTGCACACGTTCAAGGGTGCAGGCGTGTTGCAGGCAATGCACAACACCGACAAGAGCATACGATCGTTTGCCCACTCGTGCTTCAAGTTTGCCCTCGACACCAACCAGAGCGTGTGGTTCTCTACAAAGGACACCATCTCGAAGAAATACGACGCACAGTTCAAGACAATATTCTATGAGGTGTTCGAGGAATACAAGGACGAATTTGAAAAGCGTGGCCTCGAGTTCTTCTACACACTCATCGACGATGCCGTGGCACGCGTAATCCGCTCTAAGGGCGGCTTCATTTGGGCGTGCAAGAACTACGACGGCGACGTGATGTCAGACATGGTCAGCACGGCCTTCGGTTCGCTCGCAATGATGACCTCGGTGCTCGTGTCGCCCGACGGCAACTACGAGTATGAGGCCGCACACGGCACCGTAACGCGCCACTACTACAAATATCTCAAGGGCGAGGAAACATCCACCAACCCCATGGCAACAATCTTCGCGTGGACAGGCGCACTGCGCAAGCGCGGCGAACTCGACGGCATCGCAGCCCTATCCGACTTTGCCGACAAGCTCGAGGCAGCATGCTTCGACACCCTCAACGAGGGCATCGCCACGAAAGACCTCGTTAACCTCATGGAAGGCGTAAGCCCCAAGGCCGTCAATTCGGCAGGCTTCATAGCCGCCATACGCGAGCGTCTTGAGAAGAAACTGGCCTGACGCGTCATAACCTTACACCCTTAACACTACGGGAGAATGCCTCGAAAGCCGCAAGGCACACGGGGCGTTCTCCCGTTTTTCGTGCCCGTGAAATCGCCGAGAAGGCCCGTCGAGCCTATCGGCAACGCTTTGTGACGATTTGTGGGCATTCTCAGCGTGTTGCAACAAGCATCTGAAAAACAACGCATTGCACGTTTCTATGCTTCACAATCAACTTCTGAAAGCATTTTTCAAGTGCAGAAACGGCCGAAAACAAGGCTTCTCTGCAATCCGGAGAAGGCTTCGTCACACGAAAAGCAAGGCACCGTTGCGGGCCAAACAAGGCTTCCTTGCAACCGACAGATCGTGCAAGGCACCAAAAAGCGCGGCATTCCTGCCATTTTAGTGTGCAGGAATGCCGCGCAAATTTCTGTTTCACGGTTTTCCGTTGTCAAAACTTTTTACTGCCATACGGGCATCTGTGCTCTTCGCGCAAAACGCCTTAGGGCAAGCAAAGGGTGCGCTCGAGGGTTACAGTTCGAGCGTGCCGCGCTGCCTTATGTCGCCCGACGATGCACCCACCATGATGTCGAACTCGCCCCGCTCAACCACGCGCTTCATGTCGGCATTTATGAGCGACAGTTCGTCGAAGCCGAGAGTGAACTCCACTGTCTTCGATTCTCCTGCCTTCAGACTCACCTTTTCAAACGCGCGCAGCTGTATCTGCGGTTGCGCCACCGTTGCCGCGCGGTCGTGCACATAGAGCTGCACCACCTCGTCGCCGTCGCGCTTGCCGGTGTTTGTCACCGTAAGCGTAACCTTGGCAAGCGGTTGGCTGGCATCCATGAGCAGTCCGTTGTCCGACGACATCAAGTCGGTTGCCGCCAGTCTGCCGTTGGCTGCTGCGCCCGATGCGGCCGCGAGCTTTTCAATCTTCATATTTGAATAACTGAAAGAGGTGTAAGACAGTCCGTAGCCAAACGGATAGAGCGGAGCCGACGTGCCGTCCATATACTCGCGCTGCTTGCCGAGGCTATAATACACGGGCAGTTGTCCCTCGCTGCGCGGGATGCTCACGGGAAGTCGTCCCGACGGGTTGGCGTCGCCAAACAATATCGATGCCACGGCCTTGCCGCCCTGTTCGCCTGGATACCATGCCGTGAGCAGTGCGTCGGCCTTCTCGGCCGCCTGGTTCATAAGCATTGTGCGGCCCTGAATGTAGACCACCACGAGCGGTTTGCCCGTCTTCTTGGTGGCAGCGGCAACCGCCGCGATGAGTTCTTCCTGCTTGCCGAGGAGAGAGAGCGATGATCGGTCGAAGCCCTCGCCACAGTCCATGTCGAGCACTTCTTTCGAGGCTACCGCCGCTCCCGTGGCTATGTATTTCGTGCGGAAGTCGCGTGCGCTCGATCCTCCCACCACGAGCACCACCGCATCGGCACTCTCGGCGGCGCTCACGGCAGCCGCAATGTCGGCCGTTGTAGTGTCGCGCACGGCGCAGCCTTTGGCATAAACCACCTCGGTTTGCTTGCCCACGGCCGCCTTTATGCCGTCGCACACGGTCACGATGGCCTCGCGTGCCTGCGGAGCGGTGTAGTCGCCGAGCTGGTTGTAGGGCGTGTCGGCGTTGGGACCGATTACCGCTATGCGCCGCAGAGTTTTAGAAAGCGGCAGCACGCCGTTGTCGTTCTTCAGCAGCACGGTGCCCTCCTCGGCCACTTTCTCGGCTATTGCCCGGTGAGACTCCGAACGGCAGGTGATCTTTGCAGTCTTGGGATCGACGTAAGGGTTCTCAAACAGTCCCTGGCGGAACTTCATTCTGAGCACGTTGGCCACTGCGCGGTCGATGTCGGCCAACGACACCGCGCCACGGTCGAGCAGTGCTTTCAGGTTGTTGCCGTAGGCATCGCCGCCCAAGTCCATGTCAAGTCCTGCCGCCAGGGCAAGCGATGCGGCGTCGGCAGTGTCTTTTGCCGCGCCCAACTGAGCTATTGTTTCTATTGAGTAGAGATCGCTATAAGTAAATCCCTTGAAGCCCCACTCGCCCCGGAGAATGTCGGTGAGAAGCCGGCGGTTTGACGTGCACGGCACGCCGTCAACATGGTTGTATGACGTCATCACCGTTGCCGCGCCGCTCTTCACCGCATATTCAAACGGCAGGAGCAGTTC
>CAVDJG010000245.1:0-3728 GCA_963609005.1 Acidaminococcaceae bacterium | reverse complement strand
TTGCCGCAATTTATGATTTCACCTACGGTGCGCGCTACAACTGGACTTTCGCGGTAGGTAGCGGCACGATCGATTTGTGGGCAGGTGGCATGGGCAATGTGGCCCTGGGCTTCGTCTACAACACTCGCGGAAGCAACAATCCGGCACAGGCAAGGGCTGGGCTGCAGCTTGGACCGACAGTTGCGGCCGCCTATGCAGTGAAAATAGGCCGCAAGCGTGTGACGTTTGGCTATGAGGCAAGTGCCACTCTGTTCGGGGTTATGTTCAGTCCCAACTACGGGCAGTCATACTACGAGATATTCTCGCGCGGCAACTACGACCGCAACATCGTTCCCACGACATTCCTTTCAACGCCGTCGCTCCGCCAGACAGTCACCGCCGATTTCGCGATAGGGCGCACCACGCTGCGCTTGGGCTATCTTGGCGACATGCAGCAGGCGCATGTCAACAACATAAAATGGCACACCTACACGCACGCTTTCCTCATAGGCATCGTGCGCAGGTTTAAGATAATGAACTTACGCCCATGAAAATATTCCTGAAACATGCCTTCCTTGTTCTCGTGGCAATGCTGAGTCTGGTTTCATGCGTTGACGAAGAAGAGTATGACAACACGCCGCGTGGCAATTTCGAGGCACTTTGGCACATCATTGATGAGCGTTACTGCTTCTTCGACTATAAGGGCACTGAATATGGACTTGACTGGAACGAGGTCTACCGCCGCTATTCGGCGCAGATTGACGACCGCATGACCGACGACCAGTTGTTTGAAGTTCTCGGCAACATGCTGGGCGAATTGCGCGACGGCCATGTAAACCTTTATTCGGCATGGGATGTTGCCCGCAACTGGTCGTGGCATGAAGACTATCCGTCGAACATAAGCGACACGCTCATAAACAAGTATCTCGGCACCGACTACCGCATTGCCTCAGGCATGAAATACCGTGTGCTCGACGACAATGTGGGCTACATCAGATGCTCGTCGTTTGCCAGCGCAATGAGCGGGAGCGGACTTGACAACATTCTCATGCACCTTGCGCCGTGCAACGGACTTATTGTCGATGTGCGCGACAATGGCGGAGGACTTGTTAGTTCGGCCGAAACGTTTGCCGCAAGGTTCACCAACAAGGAGATAACCGTGGGCTACATGCAGCACAAAACCGGCAAGGGACACTCCGATTTCTCGAAGATGGAGAAGCAGACTCTTAAACCATCTAACGGACTGAGGTGGCAGAAGCGCGTCGTAGTGCTTGTCAACCGTGCGGTGTTCAGCGCTGCCAACGAATTTGTGAAGTACATGCGGTGCTGCCCTAACGTCACACTTGTGGGCGACAGAACCGGGGGCGGCGCGGGATTGCCTTATTCCAACGAACTGCCGATAGGGTGGAGCGTGCGCTTCTCGGCATGCCCCATGTATGATGTCAACCGTGAAAGCACCGAATTTGGAATAGAACCCGACCACAACGTGGCGCTTACCGATGCCGATTTTGCGCGTGGCAAGGACACGTTGATTGAATATGCGCGCAAGTTGCTTGCCGAGTGATCGTCTTACTGAGGCGTTGACGGGCATGCAAACGCGGCGCAAAAGAAATGCAAGTGGACTGAAACCGGTGCCCGTATGCGATTTTTAGGCATACAAATGCAGCGTTTCTCATATATTTGCAGTAATTTTGCGAAAGAAAGGAAAAAATCACTTTACACAATGTTGAACTTAGATAACTTCTACAAGGCGCGCTATGTGTTGAGCAAGACAATACGCAAGACCGCCTTGGTGCACGCTCCGAAAATAAATCCTGAGAGCGATGTTTATTTGAAACCAGAGTGTCTGCAGAAGACGGGCTCGTTTAAAATACGCGGTGCCTACTACAAAATATCGCAACTTTCTGATGAAGAAAAGGCCAAGGGCGTAATAGCCTGCTCGGCCGGCAACCATGCCCAGGGCGTGGCACTGGGTGCTACCGCGATGGGCATAAAGTCGCTGATATGTCTGCCCGAAGGCGCTCCCATAAGTAAAGTTGAGGCTACCAAGCGTCTCGGGGCCGACGTGAAACTCGTGCCGGGAGTGTATGACGACGCTTACAACGAGGCACTTCGTCTGCGCGACGAGCACGGCTACACATTCATCCACCCCTTCGACGACGAGAATGTAATAGCAGGTCAGGGCACGATAGGGCTTGAACTGCTCGACCAACTGCCCGACATAGAGGCCGTAGTAGTGCCCGTGGGTGGTGGCGGACTGCTTTCGGGCATTGCCTTCGCCATAAAGTCGCTCAATCCCGAAGTGAAGGTTTACGGCGTGCAGGCGGTTGGTGCGGCGAGCATGGTGCGCTCAATCAACGACCACAAGCAGGAGACTTTGCCCTCGGTATCGACCATTGCCGACGGCATCGCGGTGAAACAGCCCGGCAAGATAACCTTCGACATCTGCTCGAAATATGTTGACGACATTGTGACCGTAAGCGAAGACGAGATTTGCGCGGCCATACTCCAGCTCATCGAAAGCGAGAAAATGGTGGCCGAGGGAGCCGGAGCGGCGAGCGTGGCAGCCGTGATGTTCAACAAAGTTCCGTGCAAAGGCAAGAAGACGGTGTGCGTGGTGAGCGGCGGAAACATCGATGTAACCATTCTCAACCGTGTCATCAACCGTGGTTTGGCAAAGAGCGGACGCATCTGTTCGGTGTGCATCGAGCTCGAGGACAAGCCGGGCCAGATGCTCGGGGTGAGCAAGGTGTTTGCCGAACTCGGTGCCAATGTGGTGCGCGTAAACCATGAGCGCAACGCCGACAGCGAGAAAGTGAACTCGTGCATACTGCGTTTGCAGGCCGAAACAAAGAACGACGAGCATATCGAGGCAATAAAGCAAGAACTCACAAAGCGCGGGTTCAAACTCGTTGACTATACGTTATAAACCACAAATACAAGCAAACAATGAAAGTAATACACACAGAAAATGCACCCAAGGCCATCGGTCCGTACAGCCAGGCCATTGAGGCCGGAGGCATGGTGTTCGCTTCCGGACAGATACCCATCGACCCGGCGACCGGCAATTTCGTAGAGGGCGGAATAAAAGAACAGACACGCATGTCGCTCACCAACGCACAGAACATTCTGCGTGAGGCCGGCACCGACTTGGCACATGTGGTGAAAACCACCGTGTTCTTGTCTGACATGGACAATTTCGCTGCCATGAACGAGGTGTATGCCGAATTTTTCAGCCAGCCATTCCCGGCCCGTTCGGCCGTGGCTGTGAAGACCCTTCCGAAGGGAGCACTCGTTGAAGTGGAGTGCATAGCAGTAAAATAAGACAGTAAAAAGTAAAAGAAAAAGGCGGACAGGATTGCTTGTCCGCCTTTTTTAGGTTTGGTGTTCCAAACAATCGGTAACTGATTTAGCTTCACCTTATGACGGCTTCGCTCTGAATGAGTGTTTCTGTAGGAACGCTTGCACGCACATTTGCGAAATAACATAGTACACCTTATTATATATAACCATTGGCGTCCTGTTGAAATGACGGCTGATTAAATGTCAACAATAGCGACATTGGAGATAGAGTATAGCCGGGATTTTTTCTTGACATCATTGATAAAGGTATGGTTGAGCAATTCTAAAAGAGGTGAACTTGATGCAAGCAACCATACATGTAAGGGCCGGACATCAACGGAAAACTCTATGTAGGGGTGAAAGCAAACAAAAAAAATATAAAAAATGTTTTGAAATCTCGCATAAAG
>CAVDJG010000244.1:0-3729 GCA_963609005.1 Acidaminococcaceae bacterium | reverse complement strand
ATCCCGAACAGGCCGACGGGTTTGGATGGACCTACAACCACGCGCCAAACATCACCTACTGGCACGGCAAGTTCTACCTGGAATATCTTTCCAACCCGAAAGACGAGCAGCAGCCGCCCGGACAGACTTTTCTCGTGACATCGCGCGACGGACGCACATGGAGCCGCCCGCAAGTGGCCTTTCCGCCCTACAAGGCACCCGAGGGCGTGACAATACCCAAGCCCTACTACGGCTACATCATGCACCAGCGCATGGGATTCTACACCGCCCCCAACGGAAAGCTGCTGGCAGTGGCCTTCTACGGGCACAGCTACAACCCCTTCAAGGAAGGCGGCATAGGACGCGTGGCACGAGAAGTGCACGACGACGGCACGCTGGGACCGATATATTTCATACGCTACTCGTCGCACACCACATGGAACGAGAACAACACGGCCTACCCTTTCTTCACGTCGAGCCACGACAAAGGGTTCAAAGAGGCATGCCGATCGCTGCTCGCCGACCGGCTGAAAACGCTGCAATGGATTGACGAAGACCGTGGACTCGACAACTTCTACACCCTCAAAGACTCGATAAACCGCGTGCAAGCCACGTCATACTACCACCGCGCCGACGGCAAAACCGTGGCATTGTGGAAATGGTCGTATGCCGCACTGTCCGACAACGACGGACTGACGTGGAGCACTCCCATGAGGATACCCACCTTAATCATGGCCGGAGGAAAGCAATGGGGACAGCGCACGGCAGACGGACGCTATGCCATAGTGTACAACCCGATAGAGACACAACCCTACCGCTATCCGCTGACGGCGATTACAAGTGCCGACGGAATAACCTTCGACTCGATGTGCGTGGTGCACGGCGAAGTGCCGCCACGCCGCTTCATGGGCGAGAACAAGGATTTCGGGCCGTGCTACGTAAGGGGAATAACCGAGGGCGAAGCCACTCCGCCGGGCAACGACATGTGGCTCACCTACTCGGTGAACAAGGAAGACATTTGGGTGGCAAGGGTGCCCGTGCCCGTAAAGACCACATGGGAAGGGCCGGTTGACGACGATTTTGACGCCATAGAACCGCACGGGCGCATAGCAAACTGGAACATCTACCGTCCGCGATGGGCCGACGTGTATGTTGACGATCAGCACCGCCTGTGCCTAACCGACTCCGACCGCTACGACTACGCACGCGCCATAAGGGTGTTTGAAGCCTCGGCCAACGCCCACATAAGCTACGACCTGACCGTGGCCGAGGAGAACGGCGAACCCTTTGAGATTGACATAACCGACAGGCACGGCGAGCGCATAGCCTGCGTGAGCCTCCGCCAAGGCACGATAACGTGCAACGGCAACGTCTGCGGAAGTTACCGCACGGGCGAAACACAGCACCATGCCATTGCCATAAGCAACGGAACGGTGACATTCAACGGCAAGACTTTCGCGCCGATGCACTCGGCCAAGGCTGCCGAACGGCTCAGTTTCCGCACCGGCGAATACAGGTCGCTGCCCGACCGCCACACTCCCAACCAGGATCAATGCCCGCCTCTGCCGGGATGCGACGAGCAGGGCGCTCCGGCAAGCTACCTCATCGACAACGTGAAGATAAGCCATCGGGCAATGCCTTTGCGGCAGTAGCCCATGCCACACTGCCAAAAACGAAAGGCGGGCGACACCAGTTACGGTTGTCGCCCGCCTTTCGCGGTTATATAATGTCAGTCTGCCCGGCAGGCAGACCGCGCTGCATCAGTCGTTGTTGCGTCCGAATATGCGGAGCAGATAAAGGAACAGGTTGATGAAATCAAGATACAGGCTGAGCGCACCCATAAGGGCAAGCTTCTGCGAGCTCTCGCCGCCGTCGGGCGCAAGTTGCAGCATTCTCTTTATGCTCTGCGTGTCGTAGGCAGTGAGTCCGGTGAAGATGAGCACGCCGAGATAGCTCACCACGAGGTCAAGCCCCGAGCTTTTCACAAATATGTTCACCACCGTGGCGATGATAATGCCGATGAGAGCCATCAGCAAGAGTTTGCCCATAGAGGTAAGATCGGTCTTGGTGGTGTAGCCCACAAACGCCATCACACCGAACGTTCCGGCCGTGATGAAGAAAGTCTTGGCTATCACCGACGACTCAAACACAATGAATATCGATGCAAGCGTGGCTCCGTTGATTACCGAATAGAGCACAAACAGAAGCGTGGCCGTTGACAGCGACAGGCGGTTTATCGCCCCCGAGATGCCCCACACGAGTGCGAGCTCGGCAATTATAAGTCCGAAGAACGTCACCTTGCTGCTGAATATCAGGCTCAGCAACGCCGGACTTCCGGCCACTCCATACGCCGTAATGCCGGTAATGGCAAGTGCCAGCGTCATCCATACATATACCTTGCGCATGAGCGCAGGGAAAGCCGTCGAGAGAGAAGCGTCCCACCGTCCGGCAATTTCATTCCAGTTTTCTCTTTCCATAATTGTTTTCTGTAAATTTGTCAGTTCTGCAAATATATGCCTTTACTCTTACATCGGCAAATGGCGTGCCATGTTTTTGCATTTATTTTCAGAAGATTTTGTTTTTTGCAATATTTTTTCGCTACCACGCTGCCGCCGCAATGCAATGCGGGCTTCACCCGGATTGCCCGCAGGTGAAGCCCGTAGCCTGTATCGATGTGCCGCTTATGCCGTTACATCACATGCAGCCATCGCAGCACATCGTTGAGATTGGCCACCACCATGAGCAGCAGCAATATGCCGATGCCTATGTATTCGGCGCGTATCATAAACGTTTCGCTGGGCTTGCGGCGCGTGATAATCTCATAGAGAAGGAACAGAACATGCCCGCCGTCGAGCGCGGGAATGGGCAGAATGTTCATAAACGCGAGCATGATGCTCAGGAATGCCGTCATAAGCCAGAACATGTGCCAGTCCCACTGGGGCGGGAACAGACTGCCTATGGCCCCGAAACCGCCGAGCGACTTGGCTCCGTCGGCGGTGAACACATATTTCAAGTCGCCCACATAACCAGCCAGAACGTCGCAGCCGTAGCGCACACCTGCCGGGAAACTTTCGAAGAAACCGTAGCTCACATGCGTGGGCTTGTAGTAGGAAAGCAGCGAGGGCACCGCGAAACCAAACTCCATCTTGTCGGTGAGAATCGTCTTCTGTGTCACACGGCACTCGCGTCCGTCAACAACACGCACGAAGGTTATCGTGGCCGACATTGCCGCCACACTGTCGCGATGGGTAGTTGCCTCGGCAAGCATGTCGCGCATGCGGCCCACCTCGTTGGTGAACTCATTGTAGGAATCTACTGCCTTGCCGTTGAGGGCCACCACCGTGTCGCCCTTTTTCATGCCTATCTTCTCGGCTATCGAACCTGTCACCACGCTGTCGATGCGCGCCGGAAGGAACGGGCGCACGAACTGCGGCACCGACTTGAGCATTTCCAGCAGGTTGAGGTCGCCCGGAAGGGCTATCGTGAGAGGCTTGCCGCCACGCACCACACGCACCTCATGCGCAGTGGAGAGGTCGCGGAAAAGGTCGGCATCAAACTCCTTGAAATCGCCGTTTTCAGTTCCCACGAGCACATCGCCGTCGCGGAAACCGAGCTGTTTGGCCTCGGTGTTGAATTTCATGCCCATTGTCATGTTCTTGGGCTGTATGTAGTCGTCGCCCCACACAAACAGACACATGGAGTAAATGAACAGGGCAAGAAGGAAATTAACCAACACTCCGCCCACCATTA
>CAVDJG010000243.1:0-3745 GCA_963609005.1 Acidaminococcaceae bacterium | reverse complement strand
ACAACCGTCGGGTTGCGGCCCGATGTTCATCAGCAGGTTGGCATTTCTGCCTGCCGCCTTCACGAGATAGTGCACGAGCTGCTTCACAGTTTTGTAGTTGGTGTCGGCCATGCGGTAGCCCCACATGCCGTTCATAGTCTCGCAAGTTTCGAGAGGCAGGCCCGTTATGCTCTGTCCCGACATGCCTGCGGTGTTCTCACCGGGCAGGTCGCGCTCGAAAATCTGTATGTCCTCGCCGTCGAACGGGGTCTGGTGATGGTTGTCGCCTATGAGACATGCAGGTTGCAAGCGGTGTATAAGGGCATACTGTTGGGGCAAGTGCCAGTCGAAACCGGTGCCTTTCCCGTGGTCCCACCAGCCGTCAAACCATATTGCTCCTATCTCGCCATAGTTGGTGAGAAGCTCCGACAACTGGTTGTTCATAAATTCAGAGTAGCTTGCCCAGTTGCCTTCTTTGTTCTTGCGACCCGTTCCGTGGCCCGTGCCTCCCCACGGATAGTCCTCGCGACTCCAATCGAGATGCGAATAATAAAGGTGCAGTTTTATGCCCTGGCGGTGGCATTCGTCGGCAAGTTCCTTCAAAATATCGCGCTTGAACGGCGTCGCATCCACTATATTATAGTCGGAGTATTTCGTCTTGAACATGGAGAATCCGTCGTGATGACGCGTTGTGAAGCAGATGTATTTTGCTCCCGAAGCCTTTATCTGAGCCACCCATTCGGCTGCATTGAACTTTGATGGATAGAAGCCTCCGGCCAGTTTGGCATACTCCTTGTGGTCGAGATTGCTGTTGTTCATTGTCCATTCGCCGGTGGCGAGCATGCTGTATATGCCCCAATGCAGGAATATTCCGAACTTGTTGTCGCTGAACTGCTCGCGGGCCTTGATGTTTTCGGCCGTAGGATGGTATTTCTCTGCCGGTGTCTGCCCTGCCGATTCTACCGAAAGCACGAACGCGAGCAGCGCAGCGCACAATGTGGTTTTCATGTTTTTCTTCATTCTGTTTTGTTGTCAGTGGTTTCCTTTTCTGTATGCGGAAGCACAAGATTGAGCACAACGCCTATCACTGCCGACAAGCCGATGCCCGAGATTGCAAACGAACCAGACGAGAGCACGGCTCCGCCCAGGCCCATTGTGAGCATAACCGATATGATGATTATGTTGCGGGTGTCGTTCATGTCCACCTTGTTCTGCACGAGATTCTGCACGCCCACACTTGCTATTGTGCCGAAGAGCAGCAGCATAATGCCTCCGAGCACGGTCTGCGGAATTGACTGCAACAGTGCGCTGAGCTTGCCGACAACCGAGAAGCATATTGCCGTGGCGGCCGAAATGCGTATCACGGCGGGGCTTGTTATCTTGGTTATCGACATGGCTCCCGTCACTTCGGAGTAGGTTGTCTCAGGCGGACCGCCCAGCAATGCCGAAGCAAGACATGCCAATCCGTCGCCAAGCATGGTGCGGTGCAGGCCCGGATCTTTCACAAAATCCTTGCCGGCAACGGCACTCACCACATAAACGTCGCCTATATGCTCAAGCACCGGAGCTATGGCTACGGGTATCATGTAGAGAAATGGGCTGAGCTCGAAATGGGTTATCGTGTCGAAATGCACCGGGCATGCAAGCCACGAAGCGGCTGCAACCCCCGAAAAGTCTACTTTTCCCATGCACAAGGCCACTATATATCCCACCACGACACCGCTTATTATGGGCACAAGTTTCATCATGCCACGGCAGAAAGTGAGCACGAGAATTGACGTAATGAGCGACACAAAGGCGAGCACCCAGCAGTCTTTTGCCATGTTTACGGCACTGCCCGAGAGCGAAAGACCGATGAGTATTATCACCGGCCCGATGACTACGGGCGGGAAAATGCGGTCGAGCAATCGCCGTCCCTGCCATTTCACAAGCGCACTCACAACGAAATACACTAACGATACGGCCGTAAGTCCGGCCAAAGTGCCCTGCAATCCCCACTGTTTTGTGGCGGCGATGATGGGCGCGATGAACGCAAACGAACTGCCGAGGAATATCGGCACTTTGCCTTTTGTGACGAAATGGAAGATGAAAGTGCCCAAGCCGGCAGTGAAAAGTGCCGTTGCTGGGTCGATGCCTATAAGCAAAGGCACAAGCACTGTTGCGCCGAAAGCAACGAAGAGAAACTGTACTCCCACTATCGTTTTCTTGGCTGCAGAAAGTTGTTCAGTATTCATAGGTTAAGGTTAAATGTTATATATTATTGCAAAGTTAACACAATTCGGCATATATTCGGCGTTGCAAGCCTTTCTTTTTATTATCCGGTGCATTGATTTTCATGCTGCCATGCATGACAAGCCGCACCGTCTACAAGCACCGCCATGCCGACAAACAAAAAGAGAGAACCGTCAGTGCAACGTTCACCTGCGGTTCTCTCCATTCATATTTCGCCATGTGCGCCGAGGCGCGAAAGCTTCACTGTATCACGACAAAGCTGCGTCGTGCAATATCTCGGCCAGTGTAGGATGGGTGTGCACCATGTCGGCGAGGTCGTCAACGGTAGACTTTCTGCACATAAGTGCCGCCACTTCCTGCACAATGTCGGCGGCATGCGGCCCGAACACGTGGCATCCGAGAATGCGGCCTGTGCTGTCGGCCACAAGTTTCAGCATGCCGTCGGTTTCGCCCATGGCCATTGCCTTGCCGTTGGCACGGTAGAATGCCTTGCGGCACACATATTCAATGCCGTCGGCCTTGCAGCTTTCTTCGCTGCGCCCAACGCTTGCTGCCTCGGGACGCGTGAATATTGCCGAAGGCACAATGCCCAAGTCGATGTTGTCGGCACGCCCGAGAATGTTGTTCACCACATGCATGCCCTGAAACGAAGCGGCATGGGCAAGAAGGCATTTGCCGTTTACGTCGCCTATGGCATAGACCCCTTCCACATTGGTTTGGTAGTTGTCATCGACACTGATGCCTTGCCTTGTGATCTCAATTCCGGCCTTGTCGAGCTGCAAGCCTTCGGTATAGGGCGCGCGACCTGTGGCTACAAGCACAACATCGGCATCGACACTGAGCGGTTTGCCCTTCTTCTCGAAACTCACAGTGAGTTGTCTACGGCCGTCGTCACCGGTGCTTTCGGCTATCGTCTTCACCGCCGACTGCATGTGAAACGTAACCCCACGCTTGCCAATGCACTGTCTCAACCGTTTGGCAATGTCGCTGTCGAGTGTCGGCAGAGCCTCTTTAAGAAACTCCACTACCGTAACTTCGCTGCCGAAACTGCTGAATATCGATGCAAACTCCATTCCAATCACTCCGGCACCGACTATGCACAACCGCCGAGGCAGGTCGGCAATGTCGAGCAAACCGGTTGACGTGAGCACGCCGGGCAAGCCTATGCCCTCAATGGGAGGCATCTTCGGCATCGAACCGGTGGCCACTATGATGTGCGGAGCGGTGTATTCCTCGCCTCCAACCGAAACAGTGTGCGGCCCGGTGAAAGCCGCGCGGCCGCGCACGAAGGTTATGCCGGGAGCTTGCATGAGCGTTTCCACCCCACCACGCAAGGCTTCAACGACTTTGCGTTTGCGCTCCATCACACGTGCGAAATCAATGGTGTAGGCCACATCGCCAAACCCATAGTCGGCAGCTTCGCGCAAAGTGTCGGCCACTTCTGCACTCCGGCATAGCGTCTTGGTGGGTATGCAGCCGCAGTTAAGGCATGTGCCTCCGGCCTCGCCGGCCTCCACCACGACAGTATGCAAGC
>CAVDJG010000242.1:0-3806 GCA_963609005.1 Acidaminococcaceae bacterium | reverse complement strand
AGATAGTGGCAAGCCACTATCCTATAATATAAGCCCCTTACAGGGGCAACAGACAACAAACCATACAAAGGATAAAACAAGCCCAGTGTCTCACCAAAAGCATGTAAAAATTGCCTTTCAATGCCTTACAGTATCACACTGGTTTTTACCGCACACCAATAATTTCAATTCCTTCCTACACCAATATCTTGCGCCTCTTGCAGCCTACTTTGCGCTCCGCCCACCCCACCCTTCCACACGAAACGGGCCTTGCGCGCGGCATGCGGCATTTGGAGCACGCGTGTGCAGCAGACGGTGCACGAGCGTGCGCCACATGCTGCACAAAGCCGCAAAGCCACAAACCTGTCGGCAACAACAACGCCATTTAAACCAAAGCAAGCACCCTTGGTAATTTCATAAAATTTTAAAAAATCGCTAGTTATTTTGTTTTTTCTTTAAAAAGTGTTTGGCAATATAAATGTTTATACTAACTTTGCAGCACAAGGTGAGGGCCGCACATAACAGGCCTGCACCAATTTCTGAAAAAACATTTATAAAAACTTAAACCTCATCTAATGAACCTGAATTCTACTTTCAAGGCTCTTGTCTTGGCAACTCTGCTTTCAGGCGGAGCGATGCCCGTATGCGCTGCCGACGACACATCGTCGACTGTCTACGACTTCAGCGGCTTCACCGACACGAACCTTATGAAACTGTTTCTCACGGCCTACGAGAACGGCCGCAAGTATCCCACCGCCGAGGAGTTCGCAGCAGCGGGCATTCAGCAAAGCGACATCGCCTTCATCCGCTCACACGTGCGCAACAAGGGCATCCTGAGCCGCGTAAAGAGGCTCGTGTCCGACACCTACGAGAAGCGCGACCTGTGGATGAACATCCCGATGGACGCCGGCAAGGCAGGCGATGTGGGCCAGCCCAACAAGACATTCCACAGCGACGTGTTCTCGATGTGGAACTACACCAACATCTTCGGATCATGGAACCACGGCGTGTTCTCGGCACCCTCGGCATGGACCGACGCTGCACACAAGAACGGCACCGACATATATTCGGGCATTAAGTTCTTCGACACCACCGGCGGACGCACCGACGGTGCCAGCAGTTGGATGGATTTCATATCGGAAACCAACGACGACGGTTCCTTCACTTATTTAGAGCCGATGATTAACTGCCTCATGTATTTCGGTTTCGACGGCATCAACTACAACTGGGAAGACTCCGGCTACTCCGACGAAGACATCGTCGACTTCCACAAGAAGCTGTATCAGACGGCAAAGCGCAACGGCTTCGACAATTTCCACTGCGGCATCTACACCTCGTCGTCGGGCTTGAGCTCCTATGAGAGCAATGCCCTCTTCGGCAACTCCGAGGGCCGCACCCACGACCTCATGCTCAACTACTCGAACGGCGATTTCAGCTATCAGATGTCGCAGTCGGCAAAAGTGGCCATCAACGCCATGGGCACCACCGAAGGTCTTTATGCCGGCGTGTGGTTTGTGGGCATGGATCGCGGATGGAGCCGCCTCAACGAGGACGAATATGCCAAGCAGGTGAGCCTCTGCCTCTGGGGTGAGCACGCCCAGAGCCGCATCTGGTCATACAACTCAGGCAACGACACCTACGAGACACAGACCAACTACCAGCTCCTGCAGGAGCGTCTCATGTCGGGCGGCAACCGCAACCCGCTCACGCGCCCCGCAATAAGCGACACCGGCAACAACTGGACAGAGAGCGACGGCAAGAAACCCCTTTCATCGTTTGCAGGTCTTGCCACATGGATTCCCGAGCGTTCGGCCATACACGGCAACCTGCCATTCGAAACACATTTCAACCTCGGCAACGGCGACCGCTACGCCTACAAGGGCAAGCAGACTGCCGGCTCATGGTATAACATGTCGGCACAAGACTATGTGCCCACCTACCGATGGCTCGTGGTTAAGCCCGGCACACAGACCGTTTCCACCGACATCAACCCCGAGTTCACACACAACGACCAGTACACCGGCGGCACCTGCCTCAAGCTCGAAGGCAAGGCCACACAGGAGGGCACCGACATCGTGCTCTACAAGACCGAGCTCAACGTGAGCGCCGGCGACGTGTTTGCCAAGGTGGCAGTGAAGTCGGGCAAGGAAGGCACCAACCCCTCCAACCTCTATGTAATATTGCAGAAAGCCGACGGCACATGGGTTGAAGCTCCCGTGGGCGACGTCACAGGCAACACCTGGAACGAGAAGAAGGTGAACATCGGCGGCGTGTCGCAGAGCGACGTAATCAGCCACATCGGTCTGCGCGTGAAAGGCAACGACGAAAACTACCAGATGTTTGTTGGAGAACTGCAGGTGAACGATGCCGTGAAGGCTACGCCGGCAGCCGTGAAAGACCTGAACGTGGAGGTGAAGGACGAGACCAAGAGGTCGCTCTCGGCCAAGATATTCTGGAATGTTGACGCAAGCGCACAGAAACGTGCCGACTGGGATCTTGTCTACAACGACGAGGCCAACATCGACCACTTCGAGGTGCTCTACAAGAACGGCGAAGACGGACGCGTGTCGGAGATTGCACGCACATCGTCGTGGGCCTGCTTCGTGGGCGACATCGTGTTCGAGGGTGCCGACGACAAGCCTTTCATCGGCGTGCGTTCGGTATCTACCGACCTCAAGACCTACTCTCCCGTGGTGTGGACCGAAGTGACACGCGGCGACCAGGCCACACTGCCCAACTACGACTACAACCCCTACGGCATTTCGGCAATGAACCCCAACTGCGACGGCGCCGACATTGCCCGCCAGCAGCGCTATGTTACCGACGTGACCACCACCGGCGCACTGCAGAACCTCGACTACCACACCGATCATCCCGTGGCCGACGGTTCGCAGTATGACGACCAGAGCGCACTCGTGCTCAAGGTGGAGCAAGGCCAGGAAGTGACTCTCAAAATCAAGTGCTTCGACACCACCAACGCCTACTACAACGGTTCTCAGAAAACCGACGGTCTGCGCTATTGCTTCGCCGGCGGTTGGATCGACCTCAACGGCGACCATGTGTTCAATCCTGCCGACATTACAGAAGACCCGGACAACGGCGAACGCCTCTTCTTCCTCGGAACAGCAATGGGAAAAACACCGTCGTTCGAGACAGAGGGCATCTCCTGCACATTCAAGATTCCCGAGGATGCAGTTACAGGCTCCAGCCGTCTGCGCATCGTGTTCTCCGACGCATGGTTCAAGGGCGAGTTCCTGCCCACCGGCCTGCACAACAAGGGCTTCTCAATAGACTTCGGCGTTGAAATAAGCGGCAACAACAAGCAGCGCGAGGCTCCCGTTGACGTGCACGACAAGGGCACAGCCGACGAGCCCGAAGGTCTTGACAGCACCAGCGGAATCAACACCGTGAAGGGTGGCGCATCGAGCGTTGAAGTGGCCGACGGCAAACTCAACTTCAAGAATGTTGACAAGGCTTGGATCTACGACACCAACGGTGCTCTCGTGAGCTATCTCCCGACCGCCGCAAGCGTGCAGACAAGCAACCTCGCCAACGGCATCTACCTCGTGAAGATGCAGAGCGGCAACATCCTGCGCTCGCAGAAGGTGACAGTGAAATAACAAAACGGTGCCTGAGGCACACTACAAGCAAGAGGGCTTCCACGCTTTGTGGAAGCCCTCTTTTCATTTCAATGCGGGTTAGGGTAAATGGGGCACTGTATTGGGTGTTCAAAATTCAACCGCATAAATGCGCGTTTGCGGGAATTGCTGTTCACAAAGCCCTGCAAGGGCGCAACAGTCATAGCCCAGGGTGAGGAGGGAGCAGAG
>CAVDJG010000241.1:0-3827 GCA_963609005.1 Acidaminococcaceae bacterium | reverse complement strand
GTACATTTTTCAATTCAAACCAATCAAGCATATGCTCGGGAAGAAGACATTCTGCAAGTAACTTATATTGTTCCATTTTTGATGCGTTTTTCTAATTACAAAACGTGCGATTGGGAGTTTTATTGTTTTTGATAGCCACACGCTTTTGCAGGTGACCCGTTCTTTACAACCACTTACGGCATACCTATGTAGCCGTTGGTTCATGGCTTGCAATTCCCAGACGTTCATGCTCGGCAATTGTTTCAATCACTCTTTTTGCCCATTCCGACAATGTCGCGTCGTGTCTTGCCGCAGGAGAGGCGGCGCATGCGTCAAGATATTTTGAAGCCGCAGCAACGCCGAGCGATGCGCGTGTCACTTGTGGTTCGCGGCCTCCGCTCAGCCAGTCGTCGGTGCGCAGGTTGTCCTTGTCCCAGTGTTCGAAGAACAGTGCAAACCTCCACGCGTCGCCGTTTGTCATGTGCCGCATTGCAAGTGCCAGTATGTGCGAATGCCACGGCGACGGCCCGAAGTGCGAGTAGCATTGTGCATAGGTGGTGAATGCTTGCCATAGGCGGTTGTATTGGTGTCGTGATGCAAGCGAAACCATCCAGTCGTGTATGGGCTTGCGTAGCAGGTCGAGTGCCGTTTCTTTGTCAACGGGCAGAAAACTTATGATGTCGGCCACGTCGATTGTCTCGCCGCCCGTAGCCAACTGTTTGAAAACACGTTTCAAAAGCGATGGTATTGTCTTTCCGCCACGGCTTTTGTCGTTCATGTCGTCGTCGCGCAACAATGACGGGTTCCACATGCGGAAGAAACGGTAAAAGCTGAAATCGCCGTGTCCGGCAGCGTAGTTCACCGCGAAGTTGAGCATAAGCGAGTGCAGAAGCGACGGCCGGCGGTTGTCGAGGTTTATGTAGTCGCGCAGCAGTTTGCGCACCTCTACCGAAGTGAGGCTGCCCGATGATGCTTTCAGATACCGGTAGACAATCCACCCGAGGTCGTTGTGCCAGTCGTTGCTGATGTTTGACAGTGTTCCTCCGCAAGCCTCCCTTACCATAAAGAATGCCTCTGCCGGATGTTCGGCCGACATCTCCGTGGCACGCCACATAACCCCGGCATCGTCGCTGATGTGCTTGTGCAAGTTGCGGTAGGCATATAGGGCAATCTTTTTCGCGTCGTCGATGCGCGGCAACAGTTTGCCCATAAGGCATAGGCAGTTGTTGAATGCATCCATGCGGCGTGCCGGCAGAAAGCCGTGGCGGCACACGTCGTGCAGAGTCCAGAACAGCGATGCGCGGCTCTTCTCGTCGTCGTGTGTTTCAATGTCGTGCAAGGCCATGTCGTAAGCCTCGTCGTAACGGCCTTCATGTCGCAGCCGTGTCACGTCGTATGCGGTCATTCTTTGTGGTAGTAGTTTTGCAAATGTAGGCAAATTTCCCGACATACGACATCCGGCGACAAGGATTGTTGTGTTGTAGATATTTTTTGCTAAATTTGTAATCGCTTAAAAACTTTACAAAAACCATTGCAAAAAAGACATGAATAAAAAATCTATTATTACAGCCGCAGCCGCAGTGTGTCTTGCCGTAACTACGGCCGTGGCCGGCGACTATGCCACAAAGGTCAACACCTTGATAGGCACCGACTATACGGGCAACACCTATCCGGGCGCACAGGCTCCGTTTGGCATGGTGCAGCTCAGTCCCGACAACGGACTGCCTGGCTGGGACCGCATAGCCGGTTATTTCTATCCCGATAGCACCATTGCAGGCTTCAGCCATACACATCTGAGCGGAACGGGCGCGGGCGACCTCTACGACATCTCTTTCCTGCCCGTTACTCTGCCCGTGCGCGAGGCCGAAGCACCGCTTGGCATACACTCGCGTTTCAGCCATTCCGACGAAACCGCACATGCAGGCTACTATCAGGTGAGACTCACCGACTATGACATAAACGTGGAACTCACCGCCACCGAACGTTGCGGCATACAGCGTTACACATTCCCGCGTGACGGCAAGGAGCGTGTGGTGATACTCAACCTTGCCAAGGCCATGAACTGGGATGCCACCGTCGATACGCGCATAAGCGTTGTCGATTCGTGCACCATCGAGGGCTACCGTTTCTCCGACGGATGGGCACGCGACCAGAAGGTGTG
Source organism: Acidaminococcaceae bacterium (assembly GCA_963609005.1). GTDB lineage: Bacteria > Bacteroidota > Bacteroidia > Bacteroidales > Bacteroidaceae > Prevotella. The sequence goes on along the minus strand of CAVDJG010000241.1, from coordinate 1,687 downwards.
GTTCCGCACGCGTTTCTCGCGCCCCTTCGAGTGGATGAAGACCGACACTACGCGTCTTGAGAAGGGCATTGCCTGTGTGGCACGCTTCGGATTCGGGCACGGGGGCAGCGATGTGCTCACCGTGACAACCGCCCTGTCGCCCACAGGACTGTGCGGGGCTGAGAAAAACCTTGCTGCCGAAGCTCCATGCAACGATTTCGATTGCTACCGTGCCGAGGCCGAAGCACGATGGAACAAAGCCCTCTCGCTCATCGAGGTTGAGGGCGGTACAAAAGCCCAGCAAACCACATTCTACACCGCACTCTATCATGCCTTCACCGCACCCACGCTTTTCTGCGACACCGACGGGGCCTACATGGGAGCCGACCGCAAGGTGCACCGTGCCGATGGGTGGGCCAACTATGAAACGTGCTCGTTGTGGGACACTTATCGTGCGGCGCACCCTCTCTACGACATTCTGCTGCCGGCGCGCGCCGGCGACATGGTTAAGTCGCTGTTGGCATTCAGCAAGGAAAACGGACGGCTGCCCGTTTGGAACATGTGGGCATCGGAAACCGACATGATGATAGGTTATCATGCGGCATCGGTCATTGCCGAAGCAGTATTGAAAGGGGTGCCGGGCATCGACCGCGAGCAGGCTCTTGCCGAGTGTGTGAAAACGGCCAACCTCGACAACTACCGGGGCATAGGGCTATACAAGAGCCTCGGCTATGTGCCTTACGATGTTGCCGAACCCACGTTGGGCGACGACTGGTCGCTCTCGCGCACACTCGAATATGCTTACGACGATGCGTGCATCGCTGCTCTTGCCAAGGCCATGGGGCGCAGCGATGTCTATTCCACATTCAGCCGCAGGGCACAAAACTACCGCAATGTGTATAATCCCGTCACGACATTCATGCAGCCGCGCGACTCCAAAGGGCAGTTCCAGCCCGGCTATTCGCCCGACGACTACACGGCGCATATATGCGAGAGCAACGGCTGGCACTACATGTGGTCGGTGCAGCACGACCCCGAGGGGCTCATAAAGCTTGTGGGCAAGAAGCGTTTTGCGCAGAAACTCGACAGTCTTTTCACCTATACTCCGAAAGACAATGCCGACCTGCCGCTTTTCAGCACGGGCATGATAGGGCAATATGCACAGGGCAACGAGCCGAGCCACCATGCAGCCTATTTCTTCAACAAGATAGGGCAACCGCAGAAAACGCGCCGTTATGTGCACGAAATACTCACCAAACTCTATAACGACTCGCCTGCCGGACTGTGCGGCAACGAGGACTGCGGACAGATGTCGGCATGGTATGTGTTCAATGCCATGGGCTTCTATCCGTTCTGCCCGATAAGCTGCCAGTATGAAACAGGTGTTCCGCTCTTCCCCAAGGCCACCATACATCTGCCCGGAGGACATGACTTTGTGGTGGAGGCCAAAGGCTACAAGGAAGGTTCCTACGCAGTGAAGCGCGTCTCCCTCAACGGCAAACCGCTGAAGCACACGTTCTTCACCCACGACCAACTCACCGCCGGAGGCACTCTGTGCTTTGAAATGGAATAGCAAAACTATGCTGCCTATTGCCCCAGTTGGGGGCGCATATTATAGGATAGGTGCTGCCCCTATCTGTCTTATATACCATAGCCCCTGAAAGGGGCGCATAATTCTTTATGATGTTGAACTATGCGCCCCTTTCAG
>CAVDJG010000240.1:0-3841 GCA_963609005.1 Acidaminococcaceae bacterium | reverse complement strand
ATGCCAACTGCTGTTTTTCTACAAATACATAGCGGGCATAACCGAACCCGACAACAACGACGACGACGAGGTGGACAACCGCATATTCGGAAACATATTCCACAAGGCGGCCTACCTTATCTACGGCGATATATGCAGACACAAGAAGACTGTGGAGAAAGCCGACATACAGAAATATGCCGAATCGAAGCAACTCATCACATCATTCGTAAACCGGGCCTTCGACGAAGAACTCTTCAAGACGGGCAACATGAGTGCCCGCTACAACGGCATGCAGATAATAAACCGCGAGGTAATAGTAAAATATCTCATGCAACTGCTACGCATCGACAGCATGTTGGCACCGTTCACAATACTGGGTCTGGAACAACCGGTCTACAAAAACTTCACGGTGAATGTTGACGGAACACCTAAGGACGTGAGGATAGGTGGCATAATCGACCGCCTCGACAAGGTGGTTGACACAAAAACCGGACGTGAAAGCATAAGGGTGGTTGACTACAAGACGGGCAACAAGCCTTCAAAGAAGATCGCCTGTGTGGAGGAAGTGTTTTCGGATGCCGACATCAGCAAGCAACATTCCGATTATTTCTTGCAGACAATGCTTTACTCGCAAATCGTAAGCAACTCGGCCGAATGGAATGCCAAGGCTCTGCCGGTGAGCCCGGCACTGTTGTTCATAAAACAGGCGGCAAAAGATTCCTACGACCCTGTGCTCGCAATAGGCGACGACAGGATAGACGACATAAGAAAATACGACGGTGATTTCACGCGGATGCTTAACGAAACTCTTGCAGGACTGTTCTCCACGTCAACGCCTTTCGAACCTACCGCCGACGAACAGCGATGCGATTACTGTCCGTATCGACGCATTTGCGGACTGTAAGCATTGCACCGCACACCGCACCGACAAGCCGAAGCGGAAAGATGCAGGCACTATCTGCCGCAAAACGGGCTGCACGCCAATAGGAAACCAACTTACACAAAAACGCCGCAAACGGAGATTTCCGCTTGCGGCGTTTTGCATTTCATTACGGCGGCAAGTCGTTACCGCTGCCGGTTACACGTTCTTCAGAATGTCAAGCAAGTGGTCCCACACCATCTGTACGGTGGGTATGAGCAGGCGCTCGTCGGGTGTGTGCACTCCACGCAACGTGGGACCGAACGACACCATGTCCAGATTTGGATAACGCTCCGAGAACAGTCCGCACTCCAATCCGGCATGTATTCCCTTCACAATAGGGTCTTTGCCGAAAAGACGCTTGTAAGAATCCACCACAATCTTGGTGAGTTTGCTGTCGGGATTCATCTTCCATGCCGGATAACCGTCGCTCTGCGAAATCTCAGCACCGGCAAGTTCAAACACGGCCTTGACGGTGTTGCACTCGTTTTCGAGGTTGCTCATCACATTCGAACGCTGCGATGCAACGATGTCAACGCTTCCCTCGCCTGTAATCACGCTCGCGATGTTGCTCGAAGTCTCTACCATCCAGGCCAAAGCCTCATCCTGACACATCGAGAACACGCCGTTGTCGATGCCCTGCAAGGCAAGTATGATATTGCGGCTCACAGTCTTTGGCATCACCTTTACGGCCTCGGTGCTCTCCAGATTGAACTTCATCGTGGTGTCGGTAACGTGGAATTCCTCCTCGACATTGGCTGCAAACACATTCCAGTCGGCACGCACCGTTTCCTTTTCGGCCTCGGGCACGGCAAATACCACGCTTCCGTCACGCGGTATGGCATTGTGCATCTTGCCCGAATTGAAACTTGCCAAACGCAAATCCATCTTGCTCTGTTCCTTGTAGAGGAAACGCGTGAGAACCTTAATGGCATTGGCACGCTTCTTGTCGATATCGTCGCCGGAGTGTCCACCGTTGAGTCCTTTGAGCGAAGCATGCATGAAGAACATCCCGGCTGGGGCTTCTTCGGCTTCAAAAGCGAAATGAGCCGATGTGGTGCGGCCGCCTGCGCACGATATGAAAATCTGTCCTTCGTCTTCGGAATCGAGGTTGATGAGCATGTCGCCCTTCATAAATCCGGCCTCCATGCCCATTGCTCCCGTGAGGCTTGTCTCCTCGTCGCGAGTGAAAACACATTCCAACGGTCCGTGCTCTATGTCGTCGCTGTCGAGAATGGCAAGCTCAATGGCACAACCAATACCGTCGTCGGCACCGAGCGTAGTGCCCTTTGCAGTAAGCCATTCGCCGTCGATGTAGGTCTGAATGGAATCTTTAAGGAAGTCGAACTCAACGTCTACGAGCTTGTCGCACACCATGTCCATGTGGCTCTGCAGTATCACCGTAGGACAGTTTTCGCGCCCTTTGGTGGCCGGTTTGCGTATAATCACATTGCCGGTAGCGTCGGCTGCTGTCTCAAGGCCGTGGCTGCGGCCGAACTCTTTAAGGTATTCAATCATTCTTTCCTCGTGCTTCGACGGACGGGGAATCTTGTTAATCTCGGCAAACTGCTCGAATACGCGGGCAGGTTTCAATTCACATTTACTCATCTTATAATTGTTTTTTTGTCAAGTTTCATCATTTACATTCTGCAACAGTGCCGACACCCCTGTCGCGGCATGGGCTGCACTGGCTTGCAATAAACTATTACACAAGGTGAAAAACAAATAAATTATTTTGTTCTCTGCCTGTTTTGCATTACCTTTGCAAACACAAAGGTAATAAAAATGGTAGAAACATTACTCGCAAGCATGTTAATTATTGCTATTGCCGTAGCACTCCTTTCAGTGAAACTGATATTCAAGCGCAACGGCAAATTCTCGTCGCAGCATGTGCACGACAATCCGGGAATGAGGGCAAAAGGCATACATTGCGTTATCGACCAGGACCGCGAGGCACGCGCCGACGGCAAAGCCTGTTGACAGAATGCGCCAGACGACACGCCGACAAAGCATTACATGCGTGCCGCCGCACACAAGAAGAAATCAAAAAAAACAAAATAGCAGTATATGAACAAGAACAACATTTTTGGCAAAATTGCCATCGTGGCATTGGCAGCAATGGCAATGACCGCCTGCGACAAGTCGAAAAACAACGCCGACGACAACGCTCCGGCAACCAAACAATTGGCAGCCACCGAAACAAAGATAGCTTTTGTAGAGGTTGACAGCATCATGTCGCAGTACAAGTTCTGCAAAGACTATTCACTCGTTTTGCAGAAAAAGGGACAGAACATACAGAACACTCTCGCCTCGAAACAGCAGCAACTTGAGGCAGCAGCCGCCAATTTCCAGCAGAAAATACAGCAGAACGCCTACACACGCGAGCAGGCACAGGCCATACAGGCACAGCTTCAGAAACAGAACAACGACTTGCAGGCCCTCAACCAGCGCCTGAGTGGCGAGTTCCAAGCCGAAACTGAGAAATACAACAACGCCCTGCGCGACAGCATCCAGCACTTCCTTGCCCAATACAACAAGGACAAGAAGTTCAGCCTCATACTCAGCAAGGCCGGCGACAACATCCTGTATGCCGACAAGGCACACGACATTACCAACGAGGTAATTGCCGGACTCAACAAAGCCTACAAGCCCGCTCCCGTTTCGAAAGAGGCTGACAGCAAGAAGAAATAAGCCTATACACACGCCGCCGTGCATCGTTTTCACGGCGATACGGCACACATACGCCAACGGCACACGCCTTCCTTATGCAGGAATGTGTGTGCCGTTGCTTTTTTCAGACAAACTGTTTTTCACCGAACCCATCCTCAACCGTTTCGCCAACTCCATATATGCAAAGAGTCCGAAAGCATTGCTTCCGGACTCTTGCGGTGCGTACGAGATTCGAACTCGTGACCTCCTGCGTGACAGGCAGGCATTCTA
>CAVDJG010000239.1:0-3847 GCA_963609005.1 Acidaminococcaceae bacterium | reverse complement strand
GGTCGCTCTGCTCCCTCCTCACCCTGGGCTGCGACCGTTGCGCCCTTGCAGGGCTGGTCAACAATTCCCACAAGCGCGCATTTAGGCGGTTGAATTTTTAACGCCATATCTTGCAGGGCATTATGCTATTGAACGCTCTATGGCTGATGGGAGAACAAAAAAATCCCGGTGCTCTTGCGAAGCGCCGGGATTTTGCAGTTGTGCCGTGGCTTACGGCTTAGAAGTTAGGTTCGTTCACATCCCACCACAGGCGTGTGCCTTGCTGGTCGGGGCCGCCGAGAGCAGGAATACCAGTGGATTCGAGGTCGGCCTTGGTCTGTGGGTCGTCGGTGAACCAGGGCAGACGACGGATGATGTTGAGCCCTGAGCTGTATTCGGCATTGTCGCCCATGGTGAGCGAACCGTCGCCGTCGTCGGGGTTGAGCACCGGGAACAGGCGCGGATAGCCCGTGCGGCGCAGGTCAACCCACGGCTCGTAGCTGTAGGGGAACGAGGCTATGTATTTCTGGGTGATGATCATCTCGAGCTGCTTTTCGCGGTCGCCGCCGGCCGATGCCCATGTCACACCAATCTTTGTCACGCTGGGCATGTCGGGCGTTTCGCCCGTCGGGTCAACGTAGGTGTAGGCTTTCGGTGCCGACACGGCCATGTAGTCGTCGAGCAGTGTCTTGTAGGTGATGTCGTCCATGTTGCGGTCTTCGAGGTAGGCGTAGCGTATGCCTTCCTCGTAGAACTGCTCGGCTGTACCGCCCATGTTCCATCCGCGCAGCGCACCTTCGGCACGCAGGAAGAGCACCTCAGACAGTTTCATGAAGTAGCAGGGCGGGAAGTGCGAGTTCATGTACTGGTTGTCGAGCTTCGAGAACGAGATGTAGCTGTTGGTTCCTGCACTCTGTCCCACGCCGGGGAACGTGCCGTCGCGCATGCCCACGAGCACCGTGTTGGCCGGTGTTTCGGCCGGTGCCGATCCTTCGCTGCCCACCTTGGTTATGGCCTCGGTGTTCTTCTTGAACAGATATTTGGCATAGGGGTGGTCGAGGCTCTCGAGAATGCTGCAGAACGATGCGCTCAGGCGCGAGTCGCCCCACTCAGACACCTGCACGAGAGGATGGTCGAAGCCGAGTGTTGAAGAGAACAATGCAAACTCGTGGTCAACCTTTTCAATCACACCGCTGGCCACTGCCTCCTCGGCCCACTTCTTGGCCGTTTCGGGTTCAACCTTGGCTATGTGGATGGCCATGCGCAGCTTGAGCGAGTTGGCGAAGCGCACCCACGGTTCAAGACCTTCATTTTCGAGCACTTCGCCCTTCTTCAAGAGCGGCAGGCGGTTGATGAAGATGTTCTTAATGACGGCAGTCTTGTACCAGTCGGGACGGTTCTTGAAGTTGTTGAACGCGTTGATGCAAGTGTCGATGTTGGCCACTGCACTGTAATATATGGTGCGCACGTCGTTGTAGGTGAAGGGCGACTCCTCCTTGTTGGCCTTGAAATCGTCGTAAGGCAGCGGACCGAAGAGGTCGGCATTTTCAATGGCCGAGTAGTTGTAGAGCAGCAGGTAGGCTGCCTTGAGCTCGGGAATGGAGTCGAGCTGACCGTTGTTGAGCACCGGTGCAACGCTCTGGCGGCAGAGCGAGAAGCCGCCGCCGGGGCCTCCGTTGAAGCCCTTCGAGAGGTGATAGGTGGAGAGCAGCTCGGCGTTGGAGTAGGGGAAGTCGGTGTGGGGCACGCAGCTGTACTGCACATAGTTGTCGGGGCCGAGGCAATACTGGAACTGGTAGGCGTGGGCTTCGGGCTTGCCGCCCTCCTTACCGCCGCGTATGCCGTAGATGCCGGTGAGTGCGGTGCCGAGGCTTGAGCGCAGGCTCTTGTAGGCAGCCTTGTAGCCGGCCTCTGAAATTTCTTTCTTATAGTTTATCGAGTCGGCCTTGCCTTGCAGCACAGTGGGCTCCACCACCACCGTGTTCTGCTGGAACTCGTCGGAGGGGGTGTCGTAGTCGAGACACGACTGCAGACCTGACACCGAGAGGGCTATGGCTGACAGCAGCAATATTTTCTTTGTTTTCATATGTCGTTTTTCTAATTTTTAATGGTGAATGATTAGAAGTTTGCGCTCAGCGAGAAGCCGAACGAACGCGATGATGGCATGTTGAACACCTCGAATGCGCTGAGGCCTGTGCCGGTAGAGAGCGACACGTCGGGGTCAACCGGAGCGTCCTTGTAGAAGAAGAACAGGTTGCGAGCGATGAACGAGAGGCTCAGGTTCTTGTTCTGTCCGAAGAGGTCGCGGAAGGTGTAGCCGAAGGAGAGCTCGCGCAGGCGGAAGTTGGTGCCGCTGTAAAGGTAGCGCTCGATGTCCTGGGGAGCCACGCCGCCTACCGACTGGTAGTAGCCCTCGATGGGAACGATGCGTCCGCTGCCGTCGTTGAGCTTGATTCCGAGCACGTTCTCGCCGTACATCTTGTCGGCATATATCTTGTTGGCTTCGGCTCTGAGGCGTTCGTCGGCCGAACGCTGCGACACTCCGTAGCCGTCGAGGAACGACTCTGTCATAGAGAGCACCTTGCCTCCGATGCGGCCGTTGATGAGGAACGAGAGGGTGAAGTCTTTATAGGAGAACGTGTTGGTCCATCCCATCTGCCAGTCGGCGTTCATGTTGCCCACATACTTGCCGTAGGTGTTCTCAGAATCCATCTGCACTCCGCCCTTGGAGTTGAGCACATACCATCCTTCCTTGACTGCCTGAAGCTCGCCGGCCTCGATGGCTGTCTTGTTGCGGCGGTTGTATTTCTCGGCACTCTGTGCGGTGTAGCGTTTCAGGTCGGTAACGTACATGTCGCCGAACTTGCCGCCTTCCTTGTAGAGCACCTGCACGCCGCCCACATAGCTGGCTATGATGTTCTCCTTGCCGGTCTTCTCGTCGTAGGCAGTGCGCAGAATCTTGTTGTCGTTGTAAGACACGTTGTAAGATGTCTTCCAACGCAGACCGCGTGCACCGAACTTGAAGTCGTAGCCGATAGTGGCCTCAACTCCCTGGTTGCGTATCTTACATGTGTTCATCGGGATTGACTTGCCCGACGCGTTGGTGCCCACGAGATAGAGGTTGGACATGGTTGCATTGTAGTAGGTGAGGTCGAGGCTGAGGCGGTTGTTGAAGAACAACGACTCGATACCGGTCTCAAACGATGCTGTCTTCTCGGGGCGCGGGTTCTTGAAGGTAGCCCACTGTGAGGGAGTGTATGCACCAGTTTCGTAGTTGATGGTCTGCGTTCCGTACACCTGGTTGGGTATGGAGTTACCCACCTCAGAGTAAGACACGCGATACTTCAGGTAGTTGAACCACTCCGGAAGCTTGGCCAGCGAACTTACGATGGCATTGGCTCCGACGCCGAAGTAGCCGTAGTGCTCGGGCGTTCCGCGGTCTTTGAACTGACGGAATGCACGGTACCAGTCTTCACGGTAGGAACCGTCGATGTAGATGCGGTCCTTCCATCCCACCTGTGCTGTGAACACTGCGCCCTTGTTCCAGTCTGACGACTTGCTCTGAGAAAGTGTTCCAGGGCCGCCGGCCGAGGTGGAGAAGTAGTTGACCAGAGTGCTCAACTGCTGGCGGTTGGCAAAGTAATAGGTGGCATTGCCCGAGTCGTAAGACTTCGATTCGCCCTTGGTGGTGTGGCCCACCCAACCTGCTGTGGCGCTAACGTCCCAGTCGCCGAAGGTCTTGTTGTAGTTGAGCATGTAGTCGGTGTATATCTCGGTGGTCTTGCTGAAGCCCCACCAGTAGCGTCCGTAGTCTTCCATGCCCGAGGGAATCCATGTGGTGGCATAGCGGCGTGCGTCGCTCTCATAC
>CAVDJG010000238.1:0-3859 GCA_963609005.1 Acidaminococcaceae bacterium | reverse complement strand
GCATGGAGATGGCCGGATGGCTGCAAAAGAAGATGCAGGGAGCGCGCAAGGTGGTATTTGTGATAGGCGGACCTTATGGTTTCTCGGAAGAAGTCTACGCCCGTGCCGACGAAAAAATTTCATTGTCGAAAATGACTTTCTCTCACCAAATGGTAAGACTGGTGTTCGCCGAACAGCTTTACCGTGCATGTACAATAATTAAGGGGGAGTCTTATCACCATGAGTGAGCTGCCATGCATTTCACATTGGCACACAACCTATATACATGCAAGCCAATATGGCAAGCCAGACTCTGCCGCCATGCATCAGTAAAAAATCTTGTTGGCCGGAAAAACAAAAAAAGGAAGCAGTACCCCTATAAGCCGGGTTCTGTTCTCTCTTGCGTGCAAGAGAGCATCTGTCATTTATCTAGACTGTGAGTCGCCCCACAGTTCAAGCATTCTACCCTCCATCGTTGCACTGTGACATCGGACGGACAGCCCTCAGACGATGGTTTACGCGAACTTGCAGCATCCAGTTTGTACAGCCCAACGATCACCCGTTGGCTGGTGGTCTCTTACACCACCTTCTCACCCTTACCGCACTGTTGCACGGCGGTTATTCTCTTCTACGTTCACCTGTTGTCGCCAACAGCTTCCATTTTCAGAAGTGAATTGTCCTGCGCTGCCCGGACTTTCCTCTTGACAAACATTTGCCAAGCGACAGAACCGGAGTACTGCTTCCAGTATGCAAAATTAATAAAAAATAGCGGAATACGGCACCTTGTCACCGTCAAAGTTTCAGAACAACGACAACGAGCCGTCATTATGGCTACCTCCATACTGCTCTGCATCACTGTCTTGTGCAAACAACTGAAGCCATTGGGTTTCTCTCGAACAAGGGTTCAAGCAATACCGGCCACGTCGTGAAGCCTTTGTCAAAAGCGAGTACGACCCACATGTATTGCGGCGAACATATGACACGACATATTTTCTCACCGTTTCAAGTTCAATCGGACAAAACAGTGAATTGCAGGCATTGTACACATGCAGAACAATTTTTGACACAGGAAGCCCTTCCTGGCCTGCCTCATACAACACACGCAGTATTTCCTCGTCGTAACTCATAAGCATAAATAAGGGGAGAGTTGTAATCTGTAAATTGCAACCCTCCCCATAACAAATTCCAAAATCGTTTTTAGGCCAAAGCAATGAGGTTGCCCTCACCCTTTACCTTTCCTTCTTTCAGAAGCCAACCAATGCCGAGATAAGCCTCTTCCTTGCTAATCTTCGAGAGCTTAGCGATTTCGGCCGGACTCAAAGGCTTCTCTGAAGCTGCCAATGTCTGATAAACATCACCAGCACGGAAACCTACGTTTTCTGCATTTACTGCAATCTCAACTTTCTTTGCCACTGTTCTCTTCGGAGCAGCAGCAGTTGTTGCTGCAACCTTCTTTGTCGCTTTTTTTTCTGCCATATTAATGTAATAAAATCAAAAATCCGTATGCTTTTCGCACTACAGGACTTAATTCTGTTACAAAATTACACAATATTTCGCAGCGACCTTCTCATTTTTAAGAGAAAAGTGCTGATTGCTTCTCCTACAAAAGGATTATTGCTTGTTTTTTTGATTTAAATCAATCTTTATGCACAATTCGTCAAGTTGCTTGTCGTCGATTGCCGATGGTGCATCGAGCATAACGTCGCGCCCACTGTTGTTCTTGGGGAATGCGATGCAGTCGCGTATAGAATCGAGACCGGCCATGATTGAAACGAAGCGGTCGAGACCGAAAGCAAGACCGGCATGAGGCGGTGCTCCAAACTTGAAAGCATTGATGAGGAAACCGAACTGAGCCATGGCTTTCTCGGGAGTAAAGCCAAGTATGCCGAACATCTTCTCCTGCAACTTGCTGTCATGTATACGCAAACTACCGCCACCGACTTCTATTCCGTTGCAGACGAAGTCATAAGCCTTGGCACGAACTTTCTCTGGATGCGTGTCGAGAAGCGGTATATCGTCGGGATTGGGCATCGTAAACGGATGGTGGGTTGACATAAGACGCTGCTCTTCGTCGCTCCATTCGAAGAGAGGGAAATCGACAATCCACAGACATTCAAACTTGTCTTTGTCGCGCAATCCAAGTCGGTCGCCCATTTCCAGGCGCAGCGAGCACAACTGAGTACGTGTCTTGTTGGCATTGTCACCGCTAAGAATGAGAACGAGGTCGCCGTCGTTGGCACCTGTCGCAGCCTTCACTTGCTGCAAAATTTCAGGAGTGTAGAATTTGTCCACACTGCTCTTTACGCTGCCGTCTTCGTTATATTTGATGTACACCAAGCCTTTGGCACCCACCTGCGGACGCTTTACGAAGTCGGCAAGTTGGTCGAGTTGCTTGCGTGTATATCCGGCACAACCGGGCACACATATACCGCCTATATAGTTGGCATCATTGAACACGGCAAAAGTGCCACTGCCTTTCAGGATGTCGTGAAGTTCCACAAACTCCATTCCAAAGCGCAAGTCGGGCTTGTCGCTACCGAAACGGCGCATGGCTTCGTGCCATGTCATCTGCTGGAGCTTTGCAGGAAGTTCCACGCCGCGCACTTCTTTGAACAAATGGCGAGCCATATCTTCAAACAGTCCTATCACATCCTCCTGATCAACAAACGACATTTCACAGTCAATCTGTGTGAATTCCGGCTGACGGTCGGCACGCAGGTCTTCGTCGCGGAAGCACTTGGCTATTTGGAAATAGCGGTCGAAACCGCTTATCATGAGCAACTGCTTCAGCGTTTGCGGGCTCTGCGGCAAAGCGTAGAACTGTCCGGGATTCATGCGTGAAGGCACTACAAAATCGCGCGCGCCCTCTGGCGTACTGCCTATAAGAATAGGTGTTTCCACCTCAATAAAGTCTTTCGAGTCGAGGAAATTCCTTATGAGAATTGTCATGCGGTGACGCAATTCAAGGTTTTTGCGCACTGCCGGACGACGCAAGTCAAGGTAGCGGTAACGCATGCGAATGTCGTCGCCGCCGTCGGTATTATCCTCTATCGTGAACGGCGGTGTTGCGCTTTCAGAGAGAACATTGAGGTTTTTTACTATTATTTCTATTTCGCCAGTGGGAAGATTGGGATTCTTGCTTTGGCGCTCGCTTACATTTCCTGTAACCTGTATGCAGAACTCGCGACCGAGTTTGCCTGCACGCGCACACAAATCTGCGTCGTCAGCTTCATTGAACACAAGCTGTGTGATGCCATATCTGTCGCGCAAGTCGACAAATGTCATACCACCCATTTTCCTGATGCGCTGCACCCAACCGGCCAGTGTCACCTCGTGGCCGACATCAGAGAGCCTTAACTCCCCACACGTTTTGCTTCTATACATTTCAGAATGTTTTTGTTATATTGCAAAATTACAACAAATATTTGGAACGTGGAAAAAAACTGGCAAATGTTTGGGCATCACATTCCGCGCATTTGGCGCAGCAATGCTTTCTGCTGTTCACTGAGATTGGTTGGCAACACGACGTTGTAGGTTATTATCAAGTCGCCAGCACGGCCGCCGCCACTACCGTATCCCTTACCGGGGAGACGCACTTTGGCTCCATTCTGCGTGCCTTCCTTAACCTTCAGTTTTATCTTCGAACCGTTTCCAAGCTGTATTATCACTTCTCCTCCAAGCAATGCAGTGTACATGTCAATGTCTACCGTCGCAGTGGCATCGCCACTACTGCCATGCATGGAGCCTCCACGACGGCCTCCGCCCATTCCTCCTCTGCTGCCGAAAAGGTCTTGGAAGAAACTTGAGAAGCCACCGCTGCCGCCGCCGAAGTCGAATCCGTCGAACATGGAACCGCCACCAGCAGCCCCACCCCATGAAC
>CAVDJG010000237.1:0-3893 GCA_963609005.1 Acidaminococcaceae bacterium | reverse complement strand
CTACGACCTTGTGCTCATCACCTCGACCGACCTTGAACACGTGTGGCTTCAGAACGATTGCAAGAGCGACGACATACACGAAATCACCATACAGTTCCGTCTTGTGCTCAACGAGACGAGCCTTTTCCGCAAGAACCCGTTCTCGCGCATCTTCCGTATGTTCGACCTTGCACGCCGTGGACTGGTGTTTCCCATGGATGCAGTGATGAAGGTTTACAACCAGATAACGACGATAAGCTCGGAGAAAGACGGCTACCGCTCGTTCATACGTTTCCTCGACATACTCGACGTGTTGTCGCGTTGCGACGGCACGCGCACTCTCGCCACATCGAGCTACGCCAAGGTGAGCGTGAGCGAAGACTCGCGCCGCATACTGAAGGTGAAGTCGTATATCGACGACAATTTCATGGATGAAATAAAACTGAAAACGCTTTCCGACATAGCCTGCATGTCGGAAAACGCGTTCAGCCGCTTCTTCAAGGTGCACACGGGCCGCACCATAAGCGACTATATAATCGACATACGCCTGGGCAACGCCGCGCGCATGCTCGTGGATACCAACAAAACCGTGTCGGACATAAGTTTCCTGTGCGGCTACAACAACCTGAGCAACTTCAACCGGGTGTTCAAGCGCAAGAAAGGATGCTCGCCCACCGAATTCCGCGAGTATTACCGCAAGATAAAGGTAATAGTGTGAGCGGTGCAAAGTGCCGTGCAATGCGGCGCGGATGGTTGCCGCACGCAGTGTTTATTCTACTTGTTGCCCGGCCGTTTCCTCGCTTTTTACGGGTGTAAAAATGCTGAAATTCACGCTTCCGTAGGTGCGGTGTTCCTTGAATTCGGGTTCGGCCGAGAAGTCGTTTTGCTTTCCGTGCTCGAAAACGAGTATTCCCCCGGGTTTCAGAAGGTCGCGGTCGAGAATTTTTCTCGGCAGTCCCGACAGTTCGGGCAAGGCGTAGGGTGGGTCGGCAAAGATGATGTCGAACTGCTGGCGGCAGCTTTTCACAAACCTGAACACGTCGCCGCGTATGAGCACGTTGCCCTCGGCCCCTATCTTGTCCATGCATTGGCGTATGAAAGCAGCATGGTCGCGGTCGGCCTCCACGCTTATCACCGTGGCGCATCCACGCGACAGCAGTTCAAGCGATATGCTTCCTGTGCCGGCGAACAGGTCGAGCGCCACGGCCCCGTCGAGGTCGGCATATCCGTTGATCACGTTGAATATGTTTTCTTTTGCGAAGTCGGTTGTGGGCCTCGCCTTGAATGAGCGCGGTATGTCGAAGTGCCGCCCCTTGTATTTTCCGGTTATTATTCTCATTGTGTGTTGTCGTGTAGAAGTTGCAGGTCGAGCGGCATCGAGCTGTCGGCAGTGGCAGCTGCCTCGGCTTCGGCCGTGTCGGCCACGAATTTTTGCAGCTCGGCCATCACGCGGTCGCGGCCGGGCATTGTCCCGGCAATGCGCAGACGGTCGGTGGCGGGGCGCATGGCAAGATGGCGCCAAGCCGCCATTATGTAGTAGATGGCATCTTCGGCGAGAGCGGTGTCGCATGTGGTGCACAGGCGGAAGCGTCCTCTGCGAAACGCCATGAGGTCAACCTGCTTGTCGTGCATGTAGGCAAACAGCGTGTCGGCATCGCTTTTCCGGCTCTCGTCGTTGAAGTGTTGCCACACGGGTTGCAGCAAGGGAATGTATTCCACGGTGGCAAAACGGTCGGTGAGCACGGTGTGCAGGTCGGCGTTCATGGCAAACACGGCCACCGCCCCAAGATCGTGTTGCGGGCATGCCACCACCTTGTCGGCAGTGTGTCGGGTGTTGACGAGGCGGTAGAGCTTCTCGGCCGTTGTGTCGTCAAACTCCTCTTCGGGCACGAGCATCACCGGGGTGTCGATCATTGCCACTGCCTTGCGATGCTGCATTGCGAGCAGTGTGCTCTCGGAGAATGCCTGCCTGAGGTTGGCCGCTGCCGACATGCCGGGCTTCATGGCGTAAGGTTCATACACCATGCCGCCCCCGTTTTGGTTGTCGCATGTGGCAAACGCCATCGAGCTGATGGTTATTCTTATGGTTATGCACATATATGTGTCGTTGTGGTTTATTGTTCCCAGTTGGCGGCATTGCCGTTGTCGGTGTCGGCATTGCCTATTTTCAGTCCGGCAAACTGCCCTGCCTCGGTTGCCTTCTTTGTGAGTTCGTCTACCGAAGTGCGGTCGAGGTCGCCCAGATAATCGTAGTATTCGGCGGCGCACTCCATTACAGGCACTGCGTGTCCCGACCGTGTTGTGGTTGTAGTGGCAGAAAGGCTGAAACGCTTACGGCCCGAGTGCGGAATGTATTGCAGCGAGTCGGGCAGATAACCATGCGCCACGAGCGTCTTGAAGTCGGCCGCATAGAAACCGCTGTCGCTGCGGAAACGCTCCTCGGCGGCACGTATCTTTATGAGAGCGCGCTTCACGTCGGCCTCGCGCCCGGCGCGTGTCGTGTCGAAGCGCAGTGGTGCATTGATGCTGAAAAAGCACGCCATCGCGAGTGCTATGACGCACACGGTGAGCATGATGTTAGTCGTTTTCATTGCTGCAAAGTTACTGAAATATTGCGAATAACGCGCACAATAGCTGCATGGTGCGGCGCTTTCGGTCAAAAATGGCTTGCCGTCGGCGGCAATCTCGCGTTTTATTAGTAAATTTGCGACACTTAGTATAGTAGAATACAAAGCCAAGGCCCATGACACTACAACCCTACAAGACCGACGTTGCCGTACTCATTCTTTTCTTCAACCGCCCCGACCACCTGCGGGCGGTGTTTTCAGAGGTGCGCCGTGCGCGTCCCTCGCGTCTGTTTCTATATCAGGACGGTCCCCGCGGCGAGCGCGACATGCCCGGCATTGAGGCGTGCCGCGAGGTCGTGGCCGACATCGACTGGCAGTGCGAGGTGCACCGCATGTATCAGGATCGCAACTACGGTTGCGACCCCTCGGAATATATTTCGCAGAAATGGGCGTTTTCCATGGCCGACAAATGCATCGTGCTGGAGGACGACGATGTGCCATCGCAGTCGTTCTTCACGTTTTGCAAGGAAATGCTCGACCGTTATGAGCACGACGACCGCATAGGCATGATAGCCGGTTTCAATAGCGAGGAGGTGGCCGAAGGTGTTGATACAGACTATTTCTTCACGTCGGTGTTCTCCATTTGGGGATGGGCTTCGTGGCGGCGCGTAGTTGACAAGTGGGATGCAGACTATGCTTTTCTCGACGATGAGGCTTCGATGCGGCAACTGCAAGGCGTGATGCGCCAGCGTGGCTACTGCCGCGACACCCTCAGGGCGTGCTACGACCACCGCGCTTCGGGAAAGGCTTATTATGAAACGATATTCTGGAGCGCGATGGTGATGAACAGTTGGCTTGCCATAATGCCCACGCGCAACATGATAAACAACCTCGGTGCCACCGAGGGTTCAACCCACTACACGGGCAGCCTTGCCACCATGCCACGCCGTCTGCGCCGCCTTTTCACCATGAAGCGTTATGAAATAGATGCGCCGCTGCGCCATCCGCGTTATGTTATAGAAAATGTTGATTTCAAGGAAAGCGTCTACCGCACTTATGCCTACGGTCATCCGCTCATAAAATTGGGCCGCTCTTTGGAAGAACTTTGGCTCAATTTGCGCTACGGCAATTACTCCTACATCTTGAAATCGGTGCGCCGCCGTGTTGCCAAGACATTCGGCCGCGACGGCCACAGGTGACCCAGATGAACTTGGTGTTTTAACCGTTGGATTATTGGATTTCTTGACAGACGAAAAAAATACTTGAACGGGGTTAAACTCAATCGGGTATTTTTTTATTGGTGTCCGGTAAAAACATCGCAAACAACAAGTCCCGTAGGGACGATAT
>CAVDJG010000236.1:0-3923 GCA_963609005.1 Acidaminococcaceae bacterium | reverse complement strand
CGATGTTGCGGTCGGTGAGGAACTCGCCCGTCACCTCGTCGCAGAACTGCTCCTCGGTTTTCTCCACAAGCTCGCCCTTGTCGTAGAGCGTGCGGAAGAAGTCGGAGGCAAACTTGTGGTGTATCTTCGACGTGGTGCGGCTGTATATGTCGAACGAGATGCCGAACCGCTCGAACGAGTCTTTTATGAGCGAGTGGTAGCGGTCAACCACTTCCTGCGTGGTGACGCCTTCCTTGCGGGCGCGTATGGTGACGGGCACGCCGTGCTCGTCGCTTCCGCCGATGAATACCACTTCCTGCTTCTTCATGCGCAGGTAGCGCACATAGATGTCGGCAGGCACATAAACGCCGGCGAGGTGGCCTATGTGCACGCCGCCGTTGGCGTAGGGCAGCGCCGCCGTAACGGTGGTGCGCTTGAAATGTTTCTCTTCCATAAGATGCGTATTGTTTCTTTTTTTGTTGCTATTGAGTTATTAAGAGGTGTTTACAATGTGCAAAGTTAACATTTTTCCGCCTACTTTCGGCAGATGCCTATAAATTAATGTACCGCCGCATGGAATATAGCCGCGCGACAGAGGCCGCATACGGGGAAAATGCCTACCTTTGCATGCAGACAAAGACAACACGACATGGAAATACAGATAATCAACGGGCCCAACCTCAACTTGCTGGGCACACGCGAGCCCGACATCTACGGCAACACGGGCTTCGACGCTTACCTCGAAACGCTGCGCGCTTTGTATCCCGACATCAAGATTGGTTTCTACCAGAGCAACGTGGAGGGCGAACTGATAAACCGCATACAACAGGTGGGCTTCGGGTGCAACGGCATAGTGCTGAATGCCGGGGCCTACACCCACACGAGCATAGCCCTGCACGACTGCATACGATCGGTTACGGCACCGGTAATCGAGGTGCACATATCCAACGTGCACCGCCGCGAGCAGTTCCGCCACAAGTCCATGATTTCGGCAGCGTGCGCCGGGGTGATATGCGGCTTCGGGCTCGACTCCTACCGGCTCGCCGTGGAGGCTCTGATGGGCATGGACAAGAACGCAAGCACACACGGGCATGGACAGCAGGATTGAGGAATACATGCTCGCCCACAGCGACCCTGAGGGCGAATATCTGCACCGGCTCTACCGTGCCACCAACATCCACACCATACACGGACGCATGGCCAGCGGACACTTGCAGGGCCGGCTGCTGCGCATGCTGGTGCACATGGTGCGCCCGAAGAACATTCTCGAGGTGGGCACATTCAGCGGCTACAGCGCGATATGCATGGCCGAGGGGCTCGACGAGGGCGGCATGGTGTGGACATTCGAGATAAACGACGAGCAGGAGGACTTCACACGGCCGTGGATAGAACAGTCGGCCGTGGCCGACAAGATACGTTTCATCATCGGCGACGCCAACATAGAGGCCCCAAAACTGGGCATAACTTTCGACATGGCATTCATCGACGGCGACAAGCGCACCTATGTCGAGACCTACGAAATGGCCATGTCGGTGCTGCGCACAGGCGGCTACATACTCGCCGACAACACTCTGTGGGATGGCCATGTGGTTGACCGCGCCTACGACCACGACCGGCAGACGGCCGCAATAGAGCGCTTCAACGACCTCGTGGCCACCGACTCGCGCGTGGAAAAGGTGATGCTGCCGCTGCGCGACGGCCTCACGCTCATAAGGAAAGTGAGCGACTGATCACAACACCAACGCCATAAAAGCAATGCCGGCATACGGTTGCAGCAGTTGCTGCAGCACCGTATGCCGGCATTGTCTTGCAGAAAAAAGTGTCGCGGGGCGTTGTGATTACCATCCCGAATCGGCTCCGCCGCCGCCCGAATCGCCGCCGCCGAAGCTGCCTCCACCGAACGATCCTCCGCCGCCTCGGCCGCGCCCTAACATCGAACCGATGAACAAAGCGTCGGCCACATCCGATGCCATGTCCCCGCCGGGAGGTCCGGCATCGCGGTCGCGTGTGGTTATGTTGCCGCAATTGGGGCATTGCCACGTTTCGCGCACTATGCGGTGGCCGTAGCCATCGCGCAAGGTCTGGCGCGACACGAGCCTGATGCCGCGGCTGCCGCACCTCGTGCAACGCTGGCGGCGGCCCACAATAAATATGCCCAGCAATATAAACACGACGGCCAGAAGTGCTCCCCACAGTGCGTCAGCCCCGTTTGAGCTGCCGCGCCGGGCTTCGGGGCGCATCGACCCTTGCAGCACCGTGCTCACGGCACGCATTCCTGCCGTCATGCCTCCGTCCCAGTCGCTGCGCTTGAAAGCCGGGACCATGACCGACATCTGTATGCGTTTGCTCATGGCGTCGGTGAGCCATCCTTCTATGCCGTAGCCCGTGTGGAAGCGCACACGCCGCTGGTCCATCACAAGGAGCACGAGAAGACCGTTGTTGCTCTTCTTCTTTCCTATGCCCCAATGGCGGAATAGATTCTGGGCGAAGTCGAACGGCGTGTCCTGTCCTATCGAAGGCAGCAGCACAACGGCCGTCTCGATGCCCGTTTCACGCTCGAGGCGCGCACAAATGGCATCGATGGTGTCGCGCGCCTGAGCCGAGAGTATGCCCGAAGGGTCGCTCGTGTAGCGTGCCGCCGAGGCCACATGCACGTTGGGCACGGTCTCCACCGTATAGGCGGCAGCACTTTCGCCCGAGGCCACGGCCCACACAGTGGCCATGACCAGGAGCGTTGCTGTGAGCAGTCGTCTCATTGCCACGGTTGTCAGAATTCCACCTTCGGAGCCTTCTCTGCCCCGGCCTCAGCCTCGAAGTAGGCACGCTTCTCAAATCCGCACACCCCGGCAACGATGCTGCGCGGGAAGCGTCGTATTGCAACGTTGTATGCCCGTGCCGCATCGTTGAAGTCCTTGCGTGCCACGGTGATGCGGTTTTCGGTGCCTTCAAGCTGCGACTGCAGCTCGCGGAAGTTCTCGTTGGCCTTCAGCTCGGGATAGTTCTCGCTCACGGCAAGCAGCCGCCCGAGAGCCTGCGACACCTCGCCCTGCGCCTTCTGGAAGGCGGCCAACTGCTGGGGAGTGGCATTCGAGGGGTCAACGGTAATCTGTGTGGCGCGGCTGCGCGCGTTCACCACATTCTCCAGAGTCTGCTGTTCGTGCTTGGCATAGCCCTTCACGGTGCTCACGAGGTTGGGAATGAGGTCGGCACGGCGCTGGTATTGCGTCTCGACGTTGGCCCACTTGTTGCCCACTTCCTCTTCCATTCCCACCAGACCGTTGTAGCTTCCCACGCCCCAGAAGAGCACAACCGCCACCACGGCAAGGAGTATCATCCACCACTTGATTTTCGTTTTCTTCATATCATGTCCTGTTGTTGGTTATTTCTGTGCCTTGGCGCACCGCACCAAGCGGCACGCCACAATGCAAAATTAGGCATATATTGTGCATCGCGCACAATGTTTTTCAAGTTTTTAGCAACCGTTGTTTTATTTTCAGCATTGCGCACGGCCGCGGCGGCACGGCCATTATATTATAAAAAAGAATAAAATGCTTTGCCGTGCCGCCTTTTTGCCGTAACTTTGCAATGAATGCCGGCATGTTGCCGGCACGCCAGACAACAACAGAAAACACATTCTCACAATATGCAAGAGACAAGACAAAACCGCATAGCAAGGCTTCTGCAGAAAGAGCTGAGCCTCATATTCCAGTCGCAGACACGCATGATGCACGGCGTTATGGTGAGCGTGACGCGCTGCCGGGTGTCGCCCGACCTGAGCATCTGCACTGCCTACCTTTCGATATTCCCTTCGGAGAAGGCCGACGAGATAATAAAGAACGTGGAGTCGAACGAGAAGACAATACGCTACGAGCTCGGCACACGCGTGCGCAACCAGTTGCGCATCATCCCCGAACTGCGGTTCTTCATCGACGACTCGCTCGACT
>CAVDJG010000235.1:0-4003 GCA_963609005.1 Acidaminococcaceae bacterium | reverse complement strand
ACTTTCGTCTGCGCGAATGTCAGGCTCGTCATTATGAGAGCCATCATAAGCATCACTAATTTCTTCATTAGGCGAAATTTAATGGTTGTTATTAATAATAAGGAAAATTGATTTTAAAAACATTATGCTGGTGCTTTGAGAAGCTATGATGTTTCAGTCTACGGACAGGAGGCCGGTCCGCCACGCCACACGCGGAGACACCGGCACACGGCCTTACACATGAATGTGCTCGAAATAGTCATTGCGTTTTAAGTTTGAAGTTATTCGGTTTTACTATCCGGTTGCAAAGATATATCAAAACAAAAAAAATGTGTAATACTATTTTAACTGGATATTGTACAATTATAACATTGTTTGAAAATTTTTCAGGCATGCATGCAATGCACAAAAATTTTAACAAAGAATGTGTTTTAAGGGCTTTTCGGGCCGGAAAAACCACAAAATAGCCTGTGCACGGGCACATTTTTAGCTAATTTAAACATTCCTGCCATTTCGGCACATTACAGGCACATCGGCATTGCACAATGTCACGCGCATGCAGCCTGTGCCACGAGAATCACATGTCGGCCGCGAATGTAATACTTTTCTACCTTGATGCAAGTCAACCGCGCACGCCGAACACGCTCCACACAGCACTGAACGGCACGGCGATGCCGGTGTATATATAATATAATGTACGCATGCGCGCACGATAGTGTGCCGCGCGGGCGTTTCCAAAAAAACGCGCACAAAAAGGCTTATTGTCGGCCAAAAGGCGTAACTTTGCAACGTAACACTTTACACACCGCATACACATGAAAAAAAATATCGCAGTGATTCTGGCCGGAGGCGTGGGCTCGCGCCTCGGGATGTCAACGCCCAAGCAGTTCTTCAAGGTGGCCGGCAAAATGGTGGTGGAGCACACCATCGACGTGTTTGAGCGCAACCCGCGCATCGACGAGATTGCCATCGTGTCAAACCCGGCGCTCATAGCCGATTTCGAAAACATCGTGCTGCGCAACAAATGGGGCAAGGTGAAGAAGATACTCAAAGGCGGGAAAGAACGCTACGACTCGTCGCTGTCGGCCATAAGGGCCTATGCCGACGACGACGTGAACCTGATTTTCCACGACGCGGTGCGCCCGCTCGTGAGCCAGCGCATAGTGAACGACGTGATCGATGCCCTCGCCACGCACCGGGCCATCGACGTGGCAATACCGTCGGCCGACACCATTATAGAGGTTGACGACGACTTCATTGCGGGAATACCCGACCGCTCACGCCTGCGACGCGGACAGACACCGCAGGCTTTCGACCGCGTCCTCATAGAGGAAGCCTACGGCAAGGCTCTGCTCGACCCGCAGTTCCGCACCACCGACGACTGCGGCGTGGTGCGCCGCTACACCAGCGAACCGGTGTTTGTGGTGCGCGGCGAGGAGAGCAACATGAAGCTCACCTACAAGGAAGACACCTACATGCTCGACAAACTGTTTCAACTGAAGAACACCGAGCCCGACAGCACCGCCAACACCGGCACGGCATTCAAGGGCAAGGTGGCAGTGGTGTTCGGCGGCAGCTACGGCATAGGCAAGAACATTGTCGAGATGCTCGAGGCACGGGGAGCCGAGGTGCATGCATTCTCGCGCTCGGGCAACGGCACCGACGTGGGCTGCCGCAAAAGCGTGGCACAGGCCATGGCCACGGCGGCAAGCAAATCGGGACACATCGACTATGTGGTGTGCACCGCAGGAGTGCTCAACAAGGAGCCGCTCGCCACAATGGACTATGCCACCATACAGCAGGCCGTGCAGACCAACTACATGGGCACGGTGAACGTGGCGCTCGAAGCCTATCCCTTCCTTAGGGCCACCGCCGGCAAACTCATCTTCTTCACGTCAAGCTCCTACACCCGCGGACGCGCATTCTACAGCATCTACTCATCGACAAAGGCCGCCATCGTGAATTTCGTGCAGGCCGTGGCGCAGGAATGGGACGGCGACGGGATAAAGATAAACTGCATAAACCCCGAGCGCACAAAGACACCCATGAGGCAGCGCAACTTCGGCATAGAGCCCGACGACACGCTGCTCATGCCCGAACGCGTGGCCGAAGCCACACTGCGCACCCTCGCGAGCGACTGCACGGGGCAGGTGATCGACGTGCGCCGCGAACGCAAATAGAACAACGGCGCAGCGGCTGCCAGCACGGACGGCCGCACGACACCGGCAACCAACGACAAGACATGGACAACAATCTTGAACTTTTCAAGCAACGGCAACTGCGGGCTTGCCAGCTGAAGCAGCTCTCGATACTCGAGGAAATTGACCGCATCTGCCGCAAACACGGCATTGAATACTGGCTCGACGGCGGTTCGCTGCTCGGGGCAGTGCGGCACGGCGGCTTCATTCCGTGGGACGACGACATAGACATAGCCATGCGGCTCGACGACGCACGGAGGTTTGCCGCCGTGGCTCCGGCCGAACTGCGCGACGGACTGCGCCTGCAAACACCCGAAACCGAACCCACACGCGAACCGATAATGAAGGTGCGCGACACCGACTCTTTTTATGTCGAGACCAACGACGACTTCTCGCTCGACTACGGCAAAGGGCTGTTTGTTGACATATTCCCGTTCATCGACTATCCCGACATTTCGCCGGCATTCTGCAAACGCTACGGCAAAGGCATGTCGAAATGCTACTCCATACTGCACCACTCCCACCAATATTCGTGGCGGGCCGCTGCCGAGCTTGTTTTCTTCGGCGCTAAATATGCGTGGTGCAAACTGGCATGGCGCCTGGCATTCGCCTTGCGCAAGAAAGGCACCTACATTTCAAACGTGCTCATAAACAACGGCTACGGCATAATGCACCGCAAAGACCGGCTCTTCCCACTCTCGACAATAACGTTTGAGGGCAAGAGTTTCGCCGCGCCACACGACCCCGACGCCTATCTGCGCGACCTCTACCGCGACTACATGCAGATTCCGCCCAAGGAGAAACAGAAGGTGCACGCCGTGTTCATCATGCCCACGCTCAACGGCAGCAACACCCGCAACGACGCCCAATAGCCCCGCCGCTGCGGTCGCAGCGTTTGCCGCGGCAGGGGCAGAGCAAAAGAAATGGGGAGCGCCATTCCTTAAACCTTGGAATGCGTCCCCCACTCTACCTAAAAACCAATCGTTGTCCTGAAACAATGTTTCAACCTTTTTCCGGCCACAAACCCTGTCTGCCGGAACAAACCCATACCTTTTGCGGCAACAGTGCCCGTTACACGGCGAAGCCATAAAAAACGCCGGGTGCACTGAAACGTGCTCCGCTCACGCGGCACACTCAATCCCGCCACAAATTAAAATTACCAATCAATTACCTAAAAACATCCTTTCGGGCAGAAAAGCCCTGCTCTGCCCCGGATAGCGGCCATTGTCACCTATCCTGCACCACACGGCGCATTTGCAAGGGCGGAGCCGCAATCCTGTTTACGCCTGCAAAATTATACATCGGCCGCCTAAACTTATGATACTATCTTAACCGCTCTTTTGCCAATGTGCTTGCCCATGCCGATAAGGCAAAACAACGGTTTGAAAAGGTCAACAAAAATATTGGTGTCCGGTAAAACTTCGCAAACAACAAGTCACATAGGGACGATATAATATAGCGCAGGGGCTTGCCCCTGCGCTTTCAGTTATCAGCAACATTGCCCCCGAAAGGGGCGCATAGTTAAACCTCATAAAGAAGTTACCCCCCCGTATGGTGCTCAAAATTCAACCGCATAAATGCGCGTTTGCGGGAATTGTTGAGCACAAAGCCCTGCAAGGGCGCAACATAATAGCCCAGGGTGAGGAGGAAGCGTAGCGACCGACGTAACCCTGGGTAAACGCAAGGAAGAAAGGGTGGACTGAAAGTTCACCACAATACACAACAAATGGGTGCGTGGGTGGCGCAATGAAGGTTGTGCTGACCTTACAGGCCAGCCTTGTTTGCCAATGCATTACCCAGGGTTACGCATCACGGCTTCGCCGCGC
>CAVDJG010000234.1:0-4011 GCA_963609005.1 Acidaminococcaceae bacterium | reverse complement strand
GGTGTCGGGCGACTCTAGTCTCGACACCGTTGCGCTCACCGGCGAGAGCGTGCCGCGCGGCGTGCACAGTGGCGACAGCGTGGCATCGGGGTGTGTAAACCTTTCGGGAGTGTTGCGCATTAAGGTGGCAAAGACATTCGGCGAGTCCACCGTCTCTAAAATAATCGACCTTGTTGAGAATGCCAACGAGCACAAGTCGCGCAGCGAAGCCTTCATAACGCGCTTCGCCCGCATCTACACTCCAGCCGTTGTCGTGGGCGCGTTGCTGCTTGCCTTTGTCGTGCCATTGTTTTCGGCGAACTATGCAGCAGCCTTCCCCGTGTGGCTCTACCGTGCCCTAATGTTCCTCGTGGTGTCTTGTCCGTGCGCACTTGTAATCTCTGTTCCCCTGTCTTTCTTCGGGGGAATAGGCGGAGCATCGCGTCATGGCATTCTGATTAAGGGCGCAAATTTCATCGACTCGCTTTCAAAGCTCGACATAGTGGCGTTTGACAAGACCGGGACACTCACCAAGGGCGTGTTTGAGGTGTGTGACATACATCCCGACGACATCGCCCCCGACGAACTGCTGCACCTTGCCGCACATGTCGAGCGCTACTCCTCGCACCCTATCGCCGTATCGCTGAAACAGGCTTTTGCCAATGAAAACGACGGGTGCACTGTCGAGAATGTGGAAGAAATAGCCGGACAGGGAGTAAGCGCAGTGGTAAACGGCCGCAGCGTGTGCGTGGGAAACACGCGCCTTATGGATGCCGTGGGTGCCAAATGGAGGCAGTGCCACCGCGTGGGCACCGTGGTGCACGTGGCCATCGACGGCGAGTATGCCGGCCACATAGTGGTGAGTGACAAGGTGAAGGATGAGGCCCGCGAGGCCGTTGCCGCACTGAAGGATGTGGGCGTGCGCCTTACCGTCATGCTCACCGGCGACCGCCGCGCCGTGGGCGAAGACGTGGCCGGGCAACTGGGCATCGACCGTGTCTACGCTGAATTGCTTCCTGCCGACAAGCTCGGTGCGCTTGAAACGGTTTCGGCAATGAAGCGCAACGGCGGAACCTGTGCTTTCGTGGGCGACGGCATAAACGATGCTCCGGTGCTTGCACGTGCCGATGTGGGCATAGCCATGGGAGCCATGGGAGCCGATGCGGCAATAGATGCGGCCGATGTGGTGCTCATGGACGACAACCCTGCGAAAGTTGCACTTGCAGTGCGCATCGCGCGCCGCACCATAAGCATTGCCCGCCAAAACGTATGGTTCTCTGTCGGCATCAAGGTGCTTGTGCTTCTGCTTGCCGCATTAGGCTTGGCCACGATGTGGATGGCCGTGTTTGCCGACGTTGGCGTGACGGTGCTCGCCGTGCTCAACGCCATGCGAGCGCTGCGCAAGTAGCCGCCCGGCAGTTGAAAAGAGACGTCGTTTCATTCCCGACATTACTGTAAAGCCCCGTTGCCGAGACCACTTGGCAACGGGGCTTTGTCTTTTTTTGCGTGTGCAGCATAAGCCGTGCATGTGTGCTGCGGCTGCTGCACGCGTGTGCAGCAATTGCTGCACGCGGCCAATGGAGCTTGGCAGGGTAGCGGCAAACCCAAAGGTGAAAGGCGGCAAGGCCGTGTTTATGCGCCGGTTATGCCGCGCAGTTGTGCTATGGTGTTGCGCACGCGTTGTGCCGAGGTGTAGTTGATCGTGCCTTCGTCGGCATCTTTCGCTCCCATATACACGCTGCTGTTGATGTATTGCATGCGGCTCTTTACGGCAACGCGTGCCGAGAAATGAAATTCGTGCACTCCCGTGGCTTCGGCAATGTGCCTTATGTTGTCTTCGTTCACGCCACATCCGGCAAGAATGGTTATGCGCCCGGCTGCCAGTTCGTTTATTTGGCCGAGCAAAGCGGTGCCCTGCAAGGCCGTGGGCTGTTGTCCAGATGTGAGCACGCGGTCGAAACCGAGCTGCACCAACTGCTCTATTGCCATCCGTGGGTCGCGGCAACGGTCGAAAGCGCGGTGAAAGGTGACGGCCATTCCCTTGCAGTGCTCCATGAGTGTGCGGTTGGCCTCGATGTCGATGTCGCCGTCGGGCGTGAGGCAACCAAACACTACACCGTCGGCACCGAGCGCGCGTGCCGCGTCGATGTCGGCTTGCATGCGCTCAATCTCGAGCGGGGTGTAGAGAAAATCGCCGCCGCGCGGACGGATTATCACGTGCA
Organism: Acidaminococcaceae bacterium; assembly: GCA_963609005.1. Lineage (GTDB taxonomy): Bacteria > Bacteroidota > Bacteroidia > Bacteroidales > Bacteroidaceae > Prevotella. The sequence continues at coordinate 1,810 of CAVDJG010000234.1, read as the reverse complement.
GCCGCGTGGCAGTGAGCAACTTGCGGGCTACCTTTATCTCGCCATACGACGGGGTGGTGCCGCCCTCTGGTATTCCGGCACACAGTTCCACGCGGTCGGCTCCGCCTTCCTGTGCCGCCAGACAACTCTCAACGCCGTTGGCGCAAACCTCAAACTTGTAGTCTTTATGCATGATGTTATGGTGTTTTCGGTGAATTGGTTAATGCATGGCAAACTTACAAAAAAGATTTTGGAAAAGCCCTTTCCGGCTGCCCTTTTTTCCGGCCGACGGCAAAGCGGCGGTTTGCTGCGACGGCGGCAGACTACCGTTGCAAGGCAATGCCGTGCATGTGCCATTGGGAATAAGCATGATGCACATTTAGTATGAAAAATGTTCCTTTTGACAAATGTTTTGCTTTCCTATATTTCTTTTATATGAAAAGATGTTGGTTGCTATGTCAGAATTTTATATTTTTGCAGAAATGAAAAGCCGATGTTGCCGTCGGCGGCTGCGTGATGCGGCTTCGGCGGGGCTATACGGCAAAAGAATTGTTATACAGGAAAAAGCAGTCAAGGAGAATAAAACTATGAAAAAGGGTTTGACACTTATTGTGGGCGCGGCACTCATAGTGAGCAGCTGCACCTCTTACACGGGAGCCGGAGCATACATGGGAACGTCGCTCGGCTCGATACTCGGCTCGGCCATAGGCGGAATAGCCGGAGGTCCGCGCGGAAGCGACATAGGAACGATTGTAGGAATGGCAGGCGGTGCCGTGGTGGGTAGCGCCATAGGCGCAGCGGCCGACAACAGGGAGAATGCGCGGCAGTATGACGAATCGCGTCAGTCGCAGCGACAGACTACACAAAGCAACCGCCACCGCAGCAATATAGTAAGATATAATGCCGGGCAGAACGGAACATATGACGGACAGTATGACCGTTCGCAGAACTATGACAACGGACAGTCTGCCGGACAATATTCGCCCGACGAAATATTCGACGGCACCAATTCTGCCGACGACCGCATCGATTTCGACGCTCCGGCACCTGCACGCCAGAATCTGCTGGCACAGCCTTCCGACACGATCCGGCGCAGCAATTCGGGCGGAAGCACGGTGGAGAGCGTTGCCATGTCGGCATTGGATCACAGCATAAGGCTCTCTTTAAGAAACGTGCGCTTTACCGATACCGACGGCGACGGGGCTTTGAGCCGTGACGAAATAGGAAAGGTGACGTTTGAAATCTACAACGTGGGCGAAACACCCGTCTATGCCATCAATCCGAGTGTGGTGGAACAGGGCGACGGCGGCAACCTCTACATTTCGCCGAGCATACTCGTCGAGAGCATCGACCCGGGCAAAGGCATACGCTATACGGCCACCGTCAAGGGCAGCCGCAGGTTGCGCAACGGCCAGCAGCAGCTTTATGTTTCTGCCATGCAGGGCGGAAAACCCGTGTCGCACGTCACCGTGCTTAACGTGACTACAAAGCGTTAGTGATAGGCAGCGGCATAGTCGCTGCCTGCATTACGGCAAAACGCCTGCATCGCCGACATGCATTTACAGTGTATTGCAACTGTATGCCGTGTCGCGATGCAGGCGTTTTGGCGTTGGTTTATGTTGAGGCTGTGCGCCGAAGTGATGCTGTTGCTGCGTGCAGCACTATCTTCTTCGCCGTTTGCCGTGTGTTTTCTTCTTGTGTTTCTTGCTTTTGCCGGCCGTTGATGTATTCTTCTTCGTGGTCGTGTCGGGACTTTTCTTCACGGCCTTTGCCGTGTCGTTGTTTTCCTTCAGCGGTTTGGCAGCAGGTTGTGTGTGGGTTGCGTTATTGC
>CAVDJG010000233.1:0-4014 GCA_963609005.1 Acidaminococcaceae bacterium | reverse complement strand
GTTACCAAACGCGTGCAGAACGCCATTGACAACGGCGGCTACACCGAATGGGTGAAAGACAACGCACCCGCGCACATAAAGACCCTCGCCGAAGAAAATCTCACATCGATGCTGTGCCGCACCGAGGAATTGCGCAAGACATGCTGGCGGTTATACTCGTCGGTTGACCTCACGCTGCGCCACATGAACCAGCTGCGGCTGCTCAACAGCATAGAACACAAGGTGCGCGAGATGAACACCGAAGCCAACAGGTTTCTGCTCAGCGACACCCACACGCTGCTTAATTCGCTCATAAGCGGCAGCGACACGCCTTTCATCTACGAGAAAATAGGCACGCAGCTCGACAGCATAATGATTGACGAGTTTCAGGACACAAGCACCGTGCAGTGGGAAAACTTCAAGGTGCTCATAGAGGAATGCCTCAGCCGGGGCGACGGCAACACACTCGTGGTGGGCGACGTGAAGCAGAGCATATACCGATGGCGGTCGGGCGACTGGCGCATACTCAACAACATCGAGGGCGAATTCAAAAACAAGGCATTCCCGCTCGACATAAAGACGCTCGGCACCAACTACCGGTCAGAAAGGCGCGTGATTGAGTTCAACGACCTGTTTTTTGAAATGGCAGCCCAAAGCGAGGGCGCACAACTCGGCGACGAGCCTGCCGCCGACCTGCAAATGAAGAAAGCCTATGCCGACGTGAGGCAGGCCGTGCCCGAAAGCAAGCCCAACCGGGGATATGTAAGCATCAGTCTGTTGCCGACTGACGGCCACGGCTCGCGGCAGGCAATATTGCAGGAAACCGCCGATGCCATTACGGCACTCACCGACAAAGGCATAAGCCCGTCGCACATAGCCATTCTGGTGCGATCAAACTCAACCATAAGAATGATGGCCAACTGGTTTGCGCAGGAAATGCCGTCGGTGAAACTGGTGTCCGACGAGGCATTCCGCCTCGACAACGCCCTGACTACAAACATCATCGTCAATGCCCTGCATCTGCTCACCCACCCCGACGACAACGTGGCCAGGGCTTTCCTTGCAAAAGCCTACCAGGCACGCGTGCTCGGAAACACCGATGCCGTGAACGACATAATATGCAACGCCGACGGCATGGACACTGCCTTGCCCAAGGAATACACCCAAAACCGGCAGGAACTGGCATCGACACCGCTTTTCGACCTGGCCGAACGCATTTACCGAATATTCCATCTTGAAAACATAAAAAACGAGGAAGCCTATCTCAACTCGTTCTACGACTGTCTGCAAGACTTCATGTCGGGTGCCACAGCCGACATCGACTCGTTTGTGAAAGAGTGGGAGGAGAACATCGGCAAGAAAACAATTCAGGTGAATTCGGTAGATGGGATAAGGCTAATATCGATACACAAGAGCAAGGGACTCGAGTTCGACCATGTGATAATACCGTTCTGCGACTGGCGCATGGAGATGCCGGGCACGGTGTGGTGCTCACCGTTGGAAGAGCCGTTCAGCGAACTTCCGCTCGTGCCGGTGGACTACAGCGCGAAAGGCATGAAGGGGTCGATTTACGAAGCCGACTATGCTTTCGAGCATTTGCAGAACTGCGTGGACAACCTCAACCTGCTTTATGTGGCCTTCACGAGAGCTGCAAAGAGCCTTGTCGTGATAGCGCAGCGTGGCACGCAGAGCACACGCTCCAACATAATAGAACGGGTGATAACCGACATGCGCCTTGAAGGGGCCTCGCTCGACGGCGACCCGGCCGACAAGAAGGCTGCGCTGCACTTTGTCTACGGCGAGATTGACGAGCCAAAGGCTGCTGCCAAGCGCGCTTCGAGCAACATCTTCTCACCTGAAAAGAAAAACATTCAGGTGGAATATGCCACATACGCCAACAAGGCCGACTTCCGCCAAAGCAACCAAAGCCGCACATTCGTAGCAACCGACGACGAAGAGGAGGCAAAACGCATGGCCTATGTAAACAACGGACGCGTGCTGCACTACATTTTCTCGACAATACGCACTGCCGACGACATCGACCAAAGCCTGAAAAGCATTGAAATGTCGGGAATAATGTCGGTGGCCGACAACGACATTGACGCTATAAGGAAGATGCTGCACAAAAGACTCGAAACGCCACAGGTGGCCGAATGGTTCTCAAGCAAGTGGCGGCTGTTCAACGAATGCACCATACTCACCGAGGACAAACTCACGGGCGAGGTGAAGAACTTCCGTCCCGACAGGGTGATGACCGACGGGACACGGTATATAGTGGTTGACTTCAAGTTCGGCAACGAGCATGCCGAACACCACGACCAGGTGATGGGCTACATGAACCTGCTCAGGAAAATGGGCCACCAGCAGGTGGAGGGTTATCTGTGGTATGTGTATCCAAACAAAATCGTAAGCGTAAAATGAAAAACAGGACATTCCTTGAATATGTGGCCGAAGACCTAATAAAGAAACACGGCCACGACCTTTCGCGCACCGCCGTAGTGTTTCCCAACAAGCGTGCGGCCCTGTTCATGAACGAACATCTGGCGAAAATAGCCCGGCAACCAATATGGAGCCCGGCCTACATAACCATAAGCGACCTGTTTCGCCGCCATTCGCAATATGCCGTGGCCGACCAGATAAAACTCATCTGCGACCTGCACAAGGTGTTTACGAAATGTGCCGGACTCGACGAGACAATCGACCACTTCTACGGATGGGGGCAGTTGCTGCTCGCCGACTTCGACGATTTGGACAAGAACATGGGCGATGCCGACAAGATTTTCTGCAACCTTTATGAACTGCACGAATATGACGACACGTCGTATATAACCAGTGAGCAGAAAGAACTGCTCAAACGTTTCTTCGCCAACTTTGAAAGTGGCGACGACACCGAACTGAAAAGGCGCTTCAGCAAGATATGGCTACACTTGAAAGACATATACCACTCATTCAACGACTGCCTGCGCGAACAGAAACTCGGCTATGAAGGCGCGGTATATCGCGAAGTGGCCACACGCGACGACATCGACTTTGAATACGACAATTATGTGTTTGTGGGCTTCAACATGCTCCAGGAGGTTGAGAAAACGCTTTTCAAGAAGCTGCAGCAAGACGGAAAAGCGCATTTCTACTGGGATTTTGACAAGGCATACATGCCAAGCGGCAACGGCAATGTGCCCAACAACGAGGCCGGACATTTCATAGCGCAATATCTCGCCGACTTTCCAAACGAGCTGGACAACACGTCGGCCGAAATCTACGACAACCTTGCCAACGAAAAGAAAATAACCTATATATCGGCCTCAACCGAAAACGCTCAGGCAAAATATGCAAGTGCATGGCTGCGCGAGAACAACCGTTATGCCGACGGCAGAGACACCGCTGTGGTGATGTGCGACGAAAACATTCTGCTGCCGGTGGTGCACAGTCTGCCGCCCGAGGCCGACAAGGTGAACATAACAAGCGGCTATCCATTGGCACTTACGCCGGTGTCGTCGCTCACCAACATGCTCATCGACCTCTACACCGTGGGGATCAGTGCCAAAGGCAACTGCTATAGGCTGCATTATGTGAACAGAATACTGAAACATCCCTACGCACGGCACATATCGCCCAATGTGAAAGCCGTGATAAAGGAGTTGCAGGAACACAAGCAATACTACCCCACTTGCCAGACGCTGACAATAAACGGCGAGGACAAGAACCTCTGCCTGTTGTTTCCGCCCTACGACAGTCTGCATGCCGATGGCACGGCACTGGACGGCGGCAACGTGGCTTCGTTCAACGAGCGTCTGCTTAACACCATTGCCGAAACGGTGAAGGTGATAGGGATAAACGCCACCGGCGAAAGCGACGCATTCTTTCAGGAATCTATATTCAGGATGTACACCATTCTGAACCGCCTCATTTCGCTGACAAAAACGGGCGAACTCACCGTTGACACAACTACACTCCGACGGCTGATAAAGCAGCTCGTCGACTCAACGACTATCCCGTTCCACGGCGAACCGGTGGTGGGCATACAGATAATGGGCG
>CAVDJG010000232.1:0-4042 GCA_963609005.1 Acidaminococcaceae bacterium | reverse complement strand
ACTTTGTGGAAAGCAGCGACTACTTCCGCATCCAGAACATCACCCTCGGCTACACGTTCCGCAACATAAAATTCGGCACCTACACCCTGCCCGGCGTGCGCTTGAGTGTCACGGCCGACCGTCCGTTCACCACGTTCAAGGCCAACACGTTCACGCCCGAGCTGAGCGACAGCGAAGGTTGGGACACCGAGGTGTATCCTTTGACATCAACCTACACGTTCAACGTGAAAATAAACTTCTAACGAAAACCTTCATCTATAATTCATTACGTTATGAAATTCATCAAGAATACAATCATATATGCGGCTGCCGCGCTCCTCATAGGCACAGCGGCATCGTGCAGCGACTATCTTGACAAAACGCCCGAAGGCAAGGTGCCCGACACACAGGTGGACTATGCCAACCTCGACAACATGTATCAGCCCGTTTCGGGAATGTATGCCCGAATACGCAAAAGCGGCATGCACTGGATAATATGGGAAATGACAGTGAGCCGAGACCAGGACGTGTTCTGCGGATCGTGGGACGGAAGCGACTGCTACAAGCTGATGGAGTATAAATACAATGACTCTTATTGGGGCATCGACGAGATTTGGAAACAGTATTACAACATCATCAAAAATGCCAACTCGGCCATTGAGGCTCTTGAAAGCTACGGCGAAAACGCAAAAACCGAAACCGAGAAAAGCTCGAACAAGGCATATATAGGCGAAGTGAAATTCATGCGTGCCTACGCCTATTTCCGCCTCGTCCAGGCTTTCGGAGCAGTCACCATTCTGCGCGACAATAACCAGACCGACCTCTCACGCTCCACAGTAGAAGCTGTTTACAAATATGCTCTTGACGACTTGCAGTATGGCATCGACAACATGCCGCGCATACGCCCCAACCAGAGCGAGCACATTGGAGCCGTGACGGCATTCTCTGCTGAAACGCTTGCTGCCAAAATTTACCTAAACCAAGGCAATTATGCAAAGGTGGAGGAACTCACCGACGACATTATCAAAAACGGCAATTTCTCGCTTTATCCCGATTATTACCAGTTGTGGAAAATCCCCGGAAAGCTCTGCGACGAGTCAATCTTTGAGTGCCAGTGCACCGATTTCGGCAACGGTTCGGGCGACATGATCGATGCCGACCAATGGTTTGTGCTCCAAGGGCCTAGCAATTCGGGCAGCAACATATCGGGTTGGGGGGCCATAGGCATTCTCAAATCATTCCGCGACTGGGCTTACAACCGTGGAGAAACGGTGCGTGCCACCACTTCTTTCCTCATGGCTGGCGAGACAACTCCCGACGGCGACTACATAAAACCGCAGGACAACCCCTCGAAGACCGACTGCTGGAACGGCAAAGTATACACGCCTACAAACCAGCTCACACCCGGCCGCACGAAATACGGGGCCAACAACAACATCCGCGTGCTGCGCTATGCCGACGTGTTGCTTATGAATGCCGAGGCAAAGGTGAAGCTTGGAAAGAACGGCGATGCTCCGTTCAACGAAGTGCGCCGCCGCGCCAAGATGCCCGAGCTCACCAATGTCACATTCGACCAGGTGATAGACGAGCGCCGCATGGAGCTTTGCTGTGAGTGGGGCGAGCGCTACAACGACCTTGTGCGCACCGGCAAAGCCGCCAACGAACTAAAAGGATGGAGCGAAGAACAGTCTCTCTTCCCATTGCCATTCAACCAGACGTCAACCATACCCGACCTCGCAAAAGAGCCCAAAAACGAGTGACGAACCATAGATTTTGTAGATTATAGTGAAACGATGGAGGGCGCAATCATCTGGATTCGCCCTCCTGTTAATCAAAAACCATGGACAAACGATTTTTAACGGGGCGTAACAGTTGCGACGAAATAAGAAAGTTTGCTCTCATATTCGTGCTATCTCTAGCTACGGTTTCGTTGGAAGCACAGATAAGTGTTATGACATTCAACATACGCCTCGACGCCGCAAGCGACGGCACAAATGCCTGGGCCAACCGCAAGCAGGAGGTGTGCAAGATGCTGCGCTACTACTGTCCCGACCTGTTGGGAATGCAGGAAGTGTGCCCCAACCAAATGGACGACCTCAAGGCAAGCCTCAGCGAATATGAAGCCTTGGGTGTTGGGCGCGACGACGGGAAGCACAAAGGTGAACACAGCCCAATATTTTTCAACAAAACGCGGTTCAGTTTGGTGGCGCACGGCGATTTCTCGCTCAACGAAACTCCCGAAGTGTTCGGCAGAAAAGGTTGGGACGCATCCTACAACCGCGTGTGCACCTGGGCGGTGTTGCGCGACCGCAAGCAAGGCCGAGAGATAGCATTCTTCAACACCCACCTCGACAACAACGGCAGTGTGGCACGTCGTGAAGGAATAAAACTTGTGCTTGAGCGCATACAGAAATATGCTCCCGACATGCCGGCCATAATCACTGCCGACTACAATTGTTCCGAGGGCGAAGCTCCTTTCGTCGTTCTCCGCGAAAACGGCATGACCAGTGTGCGCGACATTTCGCCCATAGTCTATGGCACGACATACTCTTGGCACGACTACGGCAGAGCACCGGCCGACGAGCGTGTGCTGCTTGACCATGTGTTTGTAAACCACTACATAAAGGCAACGCGCTACCGCGTGATACAGGACAAGCCCGAAAAAGTGTGGCTGTCAGACCATTATCCGATAATCGTAAACATTGACTACAAGTGAAAACAACTGTTCTACTGATATTTTTACAAGCCATTATGCTCCCCGCGGCAGCTTCATGCAGCAAGATTCTGCACGGCACCGATAGTTCGGAAAACACGGCTATACACGACGCATCGCGCCCCAAGGCTTTCAAAACCGACAGTGCCATGCTCGACTATATAGAGCGCGTGCACATGAACTATATGTGGGACGGTGCCGAACCTAATTCCGGTCTCGCACCCGAACGCATACACCTCGATGGCATCTACCCCGAAAACGACGAACACATAGTGACCATCGGCGGCAGCGGTTTCGGCATTGCCGGACTGATTGCCGCCATCGACCGGGGCTTCATCAGCCGTGCCGACGGCGTGAAGAGGCTGAGACGGATTGTTGATTTCCTCGCGCATGCCGACCGCTTTCACGGTGTTTGGCCGCACTGGTTGGACGGTTGCACGGGAAAGACCAAGCCTTTCGGCCCGAAAGACGACGGCGGCGACCTGGTGGAGAGCTCTTTTCTCATGGCCAGTTTGCTTTGCGTGCGGCAGTATTTCGCCTGCGGCAACGACGACGAGCGCAAACTCGCCGCCAACATCGACTTGCTTTGGCGCGACATGGAGTTTGACTGGTATCGTCGCGACGGCCGCGACGTGCTCTATTGGCACTGGTCGCCAAACTACGACTGGCAGATGAATTTTCCGCTTGAAGGCTACAATGAGTGTCTCATTGCCTACATTCTCGGAGCATCGTCGCCCACCCACGCCATTCCGGCATCTTGCTATCACAAGGGTTGGGCACGTTCAGGCGCAATAAAGAGCACGGCCAAACCGTTTGGCTACGCCCTTGAACTGAAGCACAACGACGCCGAACAAACCGGCGGACCGCTCTTCTGGGCGCATTACTCATACATCTGCCTCGACCCACGAGACCTCGTTGACCGCTATGCCGACTATTGGAACGTGACGCGCAACCACGCTTTGAGCAATTACGAATACTGCCGCCACAACCCGAAAGGTTTTGCCGGATATTCAGCCGCCTGTTGGGGGGTCACTGCAAGCTACTCACCCGACGGCTATTCAGCCCATTCACCGGGCAACGACCTCGGTGTAATCACCCCCACGGCAGCTCTTTCATCAATGCCCTACACCCCTGCCGAATCGATGACGGCACTGCGCCATTTCTGGAACATGGGCAATAAGATTTGGGGAAAATACGGATTCTACGATGCTTTTGCACCTTCCACTGGATGGACGGTGCCGCGCTATCTCGCGATAGACCAGCTCACAATTGCCCCAATGATAGAAAACAGCCGCTCGGCTCTGCTGTGGCGACTGTTCATGAGTTGTCCCGAAGTACAGGAAGGACTTA
>CAVDJG010000231.1:0-4043 GCA_963609005.1 Acidaminococcaceae bacterium | reverse complement strand
GTCCAGTTCGCTGTTGCCGTAGTAGGATTCTTCCTTGTGCACGGCTATGCCCACGAAGGCATCGGGGTGTTTCTCATACATTGTCTCGAAGCCCACGATGCCCATGGGGCAGTACTGGCACCAGATGCCAGTGCCTTCCTCAGCCACCATGCGGTATTTGGGCTGCTTGCTGGCAATGCTCAGCGATGCCGTGGCATGGTTGTTTCCGTCGTAGGGGTCGGCCTCGCCGTTCACCGAAACAACGCGCACCGAGATGCGGTGGCTGCCGCCTGTGGCCACTCCCGGGTGTTCTATGCTGAACGTTTTCTCCACTCCCGAACCCATTGACATGCTGAAATCGACAGTCTGCTCGGCTTCATCGTCAATGCTGTAGGCAAGGGTGTAGCTCGTGATGAGCGACGGTGAGTAGCTCATCACCGTGCCGGTGATGTTGAACGGGGCGTTGGCTGCCGAATAAACGTTGTTGAGTGTCATCAGTCCGAGGTCTTTCGGCAGGTCGGCGCCGTAGATGCGTGCCTGTATGGAGAGTGCCGAAGCGCGGTATTTGCTGTCGGTTGCGTAGTCGTGCCAGCCGTCGCCGAGGTCGGCCCAGCATCCGTTTTCGGAGTATTCACGCGACTTTCCGAGTGCATAGTTCTCGCCGTCGAATGAATAGCCCACATAGAATCCTTCGCCGTCGATAGTGAAGTTCTTGCTGAGCGACACTATTTTCATGCCCGCATAGGCTGTGGCCTGCGAGCCGGAATATGTCTCGATGTCGTCGAGGCTCTTTGTTGCGAACACCTTTACGTTGGTTGTGGCGGCCGCAAGACCTATGCGCACGCCGCTAACTACGGCTCCCTTGTAGAGCTGCGCCACCTCGGCGGGGATGTAAATGGCTCCCTTTGCCGCAGTTTTGTCGCCGAAACTGCCTTGGATACTGCTGTCGCAGTAGCCCCACGACACGGTCTTCTTGGCCTGTGCTCCTGCCGTGAGGGCCACCAAGCACAGTGCAGTGATGAGAAGATAGATTTTTTTCATTGTGGTTTGGTTTATTATTGGTTTGCGGGTGTGCCGCATTGGGTCTCGGTGCCCGATGTTTTCTGCCATGCAAGTGGCGTTTATGCCGGGGCTTGCACGGGCAGTGTGTGCCGCGCACACGATTTCGGGCAAAGTTATGAAAAAAATCGCGAATGTTTGAAAAAAGTTTAAATAAATACGCACAAAACATGCCTTGCTTGTGCTTCTGCCGCAGTATGGCTGCAAAAAATGAATTTTTGCCATGCGCGGCACCGTGTTCTGCTGCCGCAATGTGCGCACCGTCAGTGCGGTGAGAATGCCGCTATATGCGGCAACAAAAAAGCCCCGGCACTGCGGTTGCACAACCGCCACGGTGCCGGGGCTTGGAGTTAATCATTTGTCGTGGTTATGTCCGCGCGGCGGTCATTTTGCCACCGAGAGTTTCTGGCTCACTGTGTGGAGCCCGTCGGTGAGGCGCACCACATATATGCCAGGGGTGAGCGATCGGTCGGACACTTGGCGTCCCGACACGTCGAACACTCCACTCACGGTGTATCCCTCGCTGCCCACAACGCGTCCGGCCACATAGGCGGCACGGACGGCGCGCTTGCCGCTCTGCACATTGCCTATGGCGGTGCGCGGAGTGCAGTAGCCCTGCGCCGAGTTGTAGACTATGCGGCGGCGGGGCGAGTCGTTGTAGTTGTTGACAAAGGCCACGACGCGCATGTTCTTTGCATTCCAACTCGGTTCGAGGGGGATGTCGAACGATTTGGCGAAGTCGTAGTTGCTTATGTCGAGCTTGTCGCCCCATGCGTCGGAGCTAACCACACGGCGCAGCACTCCGTTCTGCACATACACCTCAATACCGCTCTGTTCGTCGCTCTCGATGCTGTCTTCCACGAGCCATGTGGTGAGGCGCAGGTCGGTTTGCTGCTGCATGCTGCTCGTGCCGGCGTGTCCTGTGATTTCGGCGTGCACGCTATTGCCGTCGGCCGAAGGTGTGGCCGTGACAGAAAGGTTGATGAACGAGGGCACGGAGAGTGCTCCGTTGATGATGCCTTCGAGGTTGTCGCCGTCGGCAACGAAATAGGCCGGACCTGCATCTTCCTGCCCCGAGAAGGAGAGGCGGTTGGCGCATATGGCCGGAACGAACTTCTTGCCGTCGCTGTAAAGTTCGAGATAGGGTTCTTCCTCGCTGTTCACAAACTGGTCGGTCACGTTGCGGTAGACCATGTGGTGCTTCACCCACACGATGTCGCTGCGTCTATCGGCCACGGTGGCATAGAGAGAGTCGGCCTTCATGGCCTCGTCGTAGTTTTCGGAAATGAACTGTTCGAGAAGAATGTTGGGCACTCCGGGCTCTGTTCCCTCACGGTATGAGTAGATTGTTGTTGACTTGCTGTTGTCGGAGAGGTCGGAGTCGTCGCCTCCGTTTACCTTTGTCACGGTGAGAGTCACAGTGCAGTCGCCCTCGTCGGAGACTTTGATGCCGGGCACCGTCACCTTGCCCAACTCGCCCGGGGCTATCTCGAAATCGTCGTCGGTAGACGATTCGCTCATTATTCTGCCGCCCACCGATGCCTGGACATCGAGTGCCGTCACGGGTTTGCTGCCGTTGTTGCGCAGTGTGAGCGTGGCTGTCCACGGCTGGTTCTGCTCTTTGTAGCTGTTTTCAACGGCCACTCCATCCAGCGACACGTCGTTTTCGGGAATGTTGTTGCCCGAGAGTATGGCGCGCACACAGAAGTTAAAGGGCACATTGTTCACATCGAGTTTGAACCACTGGCTGTCTATGCCATACCAGTTGCGGCCCGACACGCCGTTGGCCACGTTGTCGTAGGCCAGTCCCCATCCGTTCTCGTCGGCGCCGAAGAGCACCGACACGCCCACATACAGGTCTTTTGTGCCGCTGACTGTCACGGGCGAAGTGAGCTTCACGCGGTTCCATCCCTTCTCGTAAGAGGTGGAGGTGCCAGTGGAAAGCGGCCGCCCCGTGAGTTCCTCGGTGACAAACACCGTGGCCGAGGAGCCGAATTGCTGCGCGAGTCCGAAGTCGATATATTCTATTTTGTCGCCCTCGTATTTGGTGAGAAGGCTCGCCGGCAAATATATTGCCATGTTAATCGTGTGCTGCTGCGTGTCGTCGCGTTGCCAGCCGAAGCCCGTCTGGTTGGCGAAACTGTTCACGCAGTAGCCGAGTGCAAACAGTTCGGTGTCGCCGGTGTCGGCTGCACGGGCCGGGGTCTGTGCCGACACGGTCGGGAAAGAGAATTGGTTTGCCGTTTCCTGACCAAACAAGCCTCCCCCGAAGGGAAGGCCTGTGAGTGTCAAGGCAAACATGATTTTGCCTATTGTTTTCATTACTTGCGGATGTTAAGTTTGGTGCTTGCGGTCTTGCCGTCGGCAGTCGTGGTGCGCACGATGTAGAAACCGGCGGGCAGCGATGCTGCGAAACTCTTGGCGCCGGAAGCGTTGAACGTGCGTATCTGCTTGCCGCTGATGTCGAATACAGTGGCCTTCACAACGTCGGCTGCAAGGACAAGTTGTCCGTTGAGTGCGTCGTAGCGTGCCGGAGTGCCGCCCACGACAACGTTGTTGATGCCCACTGTCGATTTCTCGAGTGCGAGATAGAGCACGGGCACTGCGTCGTAGGCCCACATCTTGAGTTTTTCATACTCGGCTTTCTCGGAGTAGCTGCACGAGCGGTCGGCTCCGCCCTGGTTGAAGCAGGTGAACAATACCGGGAAGAAGAGGCCCTTGGGCAGAGTGCCGTCGCGGTAGATGCGTATGGCGAGGTTCTTGCCTTTCTGGTAGGTGAACTTCTTGTCGAGGTCGAACGAGAGCATGTTGTGGCCCGGGTCGAAGCCTACGGTGCCTTCATACACCTTGGTCATTTGGCTGAGCGGTGTGGGAGTGATCCATGTATTGCCGTCGTCGTCGCTGTCGTAAGCATACTTGGTGCGGTCTACATTGGCCATGTATATCACCACGTCGCCGCCGTCGAGGTGCTCGGTGAGGCTGCTGCTGCCTTCATAGTCGTAGCC
>CAVDJG010000230.1:0-4044 GCA_963609005.1 Acidaminococcaceae bacterium | reverse complement strand
GTGTAGGAGAGGTTGAGCTGTGCCAGATGCACCGTTGCCTCGGCCACGCTCACCCCTGCCGAGTTTTGAGTGAGGCGCTCGGCCTGCTCGTTTTTCACGAGCGATGTGGCGTGTCGGCTTGCCACCGCCTGATCGTAGCGTGCCTTGGCCGACTCGTAGCGGGTGCGCATGTTGTCGTATTGCTGTTTTGTCACGGCATCCTTCTTCAGCAGTTCGGCATAGCGTTCATAGTCGGCGCGGGCATTGTCCATGTTCACCTTGGCCTCGTCTATACCGGCCGATGCCACCCGCACGTTGCCGCTTGTGGTGTTGATGCTTGCCGATATGGCTGCCGACCCCGACCGTGTGCCGCGCAGTCCGGCCTCGGCCTGTGCCAGTTGCAGGCGATATTCGGCATCTTCTATTATGACGAGCGTGTCGCCTTTCTTCACTTTCTGGTATTCCTCAAACCTTATTTCCTTTATAAATCCCTGCACGCGCGAGTTAATGGGAGTGATGTGCCGCCACACCTGTGCGTCGTCGGTATATTCCACCTTGCCCGGATGCCACATGCGGCTTGCCGCATAAATGGCTATTGATGCCAGGAAAAGCAGTATCACAATGTTGAATATTCTCTTTATTTGTCGTTTGGTGCTCATGATGTTATTCTGTTTTTTTGTTGTCTTTGGTTTTGTTGTGGGCATGCGCTTACAGTTCGCCGGCGGCGAATTTCATGCGGTAGTAGCAGAAGGCGGTGTTTATGCGCGCGTTCACCTCCTGCAGTTCGGCGTCGAGCTTTATGTTCGATGCGTCAACCATGTCGGTAATCAGTGCCAGTTGGCACAGATAACGGTCGGCCACCACTTGATAGTTTTGCGTGGCGAGCTGCACGCTCTTCTGCCGGGTGCGCAAGTCGGCAAACGACTGGCGGTAGAGTGTGTAGGCATCCTTCACCCCGTTGTCAACCGTGAGCCGCGTGTCGCGCTGCTGCTCAAGGCTCCGTGTCATGGCCGCCTTGGCCTGCCTCACTTTGTGGTTGTCCTTGAACAGCGAACTGAGTGAATATTTCACGCCCACGCCCACATACCACAGGTTGAAATTCTTGTCAATGGGAGGCAGGTCGTAAATGAACGGACCGCTGAAGTTGTCGGCTGCCACGACGGCGAGTTTCGGCAACATTGCGCTCTTTGCAAGCCTTAGCTGCTGCTTGCTGCTCAACACGTCAAGATCCGACAGGCGCATGTCGGCCGACTGGCTTTCGGCTTTCTCGTGCCACACGGCCTCGGTGTTGCCGTCGGCTGGCATTGCCGTCACCGCAGTGTCGGGCACGATGCGTGTCGAGGTGTCCATTCCCAGCAGGTTGCACAGTTCGTGGTTGGTTATGTCGTGCTGGTCGTTAAGCTGCCGCAGACCGAGCCGCAGGTTCTCGAGTTGCAGTTCGTAGCGTGTCACGTCGTTTTTCAGCACGACGCCCTGTGCGTGCTTTGCCTTTATCTCGTCGATGAGTTTCTCGGTGAGTTCGATGTTGCTTTGATAGACGCGCTCCCCGTTCACCGTTTTGTAAAGGTCAAGATAATAGCCCACCGCGGTGAGCCTTGCCCCCTCGCGTGCCTTCTGCACGAGCGTTTCGGCGCGCTGCTTCTGCAGTTCGGCGAGTTTTATGCCCGAGCCCAAAGCACCTCCCGAGTAGACAACAAACTGGGCTTCGAGCCCGAAGCTGTTGCCCCAGCGCGGCTGCTTGATGCCGTGTGCGTTGCCGAAGTCGCGGTCGGTCATCACCACATTCCCGTTGTAGCTTGCCGAGAGCGACACGTTGACATCGGGCAACCGTTGGCTCTTTGCCGCCGCGAGCGAGTGGGTGGCTTCGTCAACTCCGCGTGCCTGTATGGCAATGGCGCTGTTGTTCTGCTCTATAAGCCCGAACATCTCGTCGACGGTGAGCCGCCGCTCGGTTTGGGCTGCCGCTTGCATTGCCACAGTGCTTAACAGAATGCCTAAAATGTAATTTGTCTTCATAATCATGTTTTGTGTGAAATAGCAATCTTTCGGAGTGCAAAGTTAGGGCGTTTTTGTGGTGGCGGGGTTTTGAAAATTGCTTGCGTAATGGGATTTTTGGGAACATTTGTGCCGTAATATCCCGAAAAAAGGCTTACTTTGCAGAATAAAAAGCACCTGTATGAGCCGCTTCTTCAAAGCCGTCTGGGGCTTGGCGCGGCTTCAGTCAGGCCACAGTGCCGGCGGTGAGGCATGCGCTGCACGCGTGCAAACCGTGTGCGGTGCGTGTGTGCGGCATATGGTGCACGCATGCCGTGCATGCGCTGCATGTGGCGCAAGGCACGGTGCTGCAACTGCGGCCACAACTTTATAAATGTAGAATATGGATTTGGAACTTAACCAACAACACCGTGTGTGGCTCGGCACCACGTCGCTTGACGATGTGCAGGCCGAGCCGGTTGTAATGGAAACGGGAATGATTTTCGTCTGCCGTGGCGGCAGGGCGTTGGCCAAAGTCAACTTCGGCAGTTGGCAACTGGCGGAAGGATCGGTTTTGACTGTATTTCCGGGCGATGTCATGATGGTGTCGGAGGCCAGCGCCGACTTTGTGGTTGAGGCCCTTGTCTACGATTCTGCGCTGCTGCGCGAGGCGAGCCTGCAGATAGAACGCACAGTATATTCGCGTCTGCGTGCCGACTGTTGTCAGACCGGCCGGCCGGACGTGACGGTCATAACCGACTCGATTTTCAGTCTGCTGCGCATATTCTTCGCCAGCGAACATTGCTCGTGCCTGGCCCAAATGGTGCTGCTGCAGCTCAAGGTGTTCTTTCTGGGCTACGACGACTACTTGCGTCATTCGCCTGGGAAAAGCCAGAACGAGAAGGGCACACGCCGCCAGAACGAACTGTTCAACCGCTTCATGGAGAATATCGAGACGCACTTCCGCGAGTTTCGCGACGTAAACAGCCATGCGGCCATGCTCAATGTGTCGGCCAAGTATCTCAACTCGATAGTGAGGCTCATTACAGGCCATTCGGCAAAGACAATAATAAACCAATATGCAGTGTTGCAGATAAAGCTCGAACTGCAACGCTCCGGGAAATCGTTGAAGCAGATAGCTTGGGACTACCATTTCTGCGACCTCTCGTTTTTCTGCCGTTTCTTCAAGCAGAACGTGGGCGTGACACCGCAGCAATACCGCAAGTCGCGCCGCCACCGCTGACCGCCCCCGTCAGGGCGCAGCAATGCCTGCCATGTGGCCGGAGGCTTAAAATAAGAATAAATTTCAATGCGTTTTCTTTGCATTGTCTGCCATTTACATTACCTTTGTATCATGTAAGAAACAATATAAAGATGGTTTTCAAATACGATTTTCTGATAATCGGCGCCGGCGTGGCCGGCATGAGCTACGCCCTGAAGATAGCCCGGGCACACAAGGGTAAGGTGTGCATGATATGTAAGACTTCGCTCGACGAGGCAAACACTTCGTTTGCACAGGGCGGCGTGGCCTCGGTTACAAACCTCGCGGTTGATGATTTCGACAAACACATCAACGACACAATGATTGCAGGCGACTACATAAGCGACCCGAAGGCCGTCGAAATGGTTGTGCGCAACGCTCCGGCACAGATAAAGGAGCTTGTGGAGTGGGGCGTGAATTTCGACCGTAAGGCCGACGGCAACTTCGACTTGCACCGCGAGGGCGGGCACTCGGAGTTCCGCATACTGCACCATGCCGACGACACGGGAGCCGAGATACAGCGCGGACTCATGGAGGCGGTGCGCAACTGCCCCGACATCGAGGTGAAGGAAAACCATTTCGCTGTGGAAATAATAACCCAGCACCACCTGGGCGCACGCGTCACAAGGCGCACTCCATACATCAACTGCTACGGAGCCTATGTGCTCAATCCCGACACACAGAAGGTTGACACCTATCTTAGTAAGGTGACGCTGATGTGTACGGGCGGTTGCGGGGCCGTATATCAAACCACCACCAACCCTATAATAGCCACGGGCGACGGCGAAGCCATGGTTTATCGTGCCAAGGGAACGGTGAAGGACATGGAG
>CAVDJG010000229.1:0-4073 GCA_963609005.1 Acidaminococcaceae bacterium | reverse complement strand
GTGATATAGGCAAGTATCTGACTGGATTTGAAGTGTTAAACCCTGATTTGGTGATATGTCATTTAGATGCTAAAGCTTCGATGCAGATTGACCTGACGATTAACAAGGGCCGTGGCTACATCACTGCCGACGAGAACCGTCAGTTCTGCACCGATGTCAACGTAATTCCAATCGATTCCATCTACACCCCTATCCGCAACGTAAAGTATGCAGTTGAGCCGTATCGTGTTGAACAGAAAACCGACTACGACAAACTCGTGCTTGAAGTTTCAACGGACGGTTCCATACACCCGAAGGATGCGCTCAAAGAGGCAGCCAAAATCCTCATTCAGCATTTCATGTTGTTCTCCGACGAGAAGATAACTCTCGAAAGCCCCGAGCATGAGACCAACCAGGAGTTTGACGAGGAAGTGCTGCACATGCGCCAGCTTCTGAAGACCAAGCTTGTTGACATGAACCTCTCGGTGCGTGCCCTCAACTGTCTGAAGGCTGCCGATGTCGAGACACTCGGCGACCTCGTGCAGTATAACAAGACCGACCTCTTGAAGTTCCGCAACTTCGGTAAGAAATCGCTTTCTGAGCTTGATGATTTGCTCGAAGGTCTGAATCTGTCGTTTGGAACAGACATTTCTCAATACAAATTAGATAAAGAATAACAAAAAATGAGACACAATAAAAAATTCAACCACTTAGGTCGTACTGCATCTCATCGTCACGCCATGCTCGCTAACATGGCCATCTCGCTGATTATGCACAAAAGAATCACTACGACCCTCGCAAAGGCAAAGGCTCTCAAGACCTATGTTGAGCCGCTTATCACCCGTTCGAAGGACGACTCCACAAATTCTCGCCGTGTAGTGTTCCGCTACCTGCAGAACAAGGAGGCTTTGAAGGAGCTTTTCGGAACAGTTGCCGCTAAGGTGGCCGACCGTCCCGGTGGCTATACCCGTGTGATAAAGCTGGGTACACGTCAGGGCGACGCAGCTTCGATAGCATTTATCGAGCTCGTAGACTTCGACGAGAACATGGCCAAGACTGCTAAGGCAGCCAAGAAGACCCGCCGTAGCCGCAAGGCCACAAAGGCTGAGGAAACCGTTGCTGAAGCACCCGCTGTAGAAGCTCCTGCTGCTGAGGAAGCAAAGGCTGAATAATAATGGGGTTAATACTCCCGCATACGATAGAGTCTGCCGACACTTGTGTCGGCAGACTTTTTTTGTTACTGCCGGTTGATTTTTCTGCCCATAATGATAGCGTTGTCGCCTGACGGCATTCCCGGCGCTTTGAGCAACGTTGTTTGGCGATTGGTAATTGTAAAAGAGCACGATGTGCATACAAAATGTATAAGCACGTCACAGAACTGTGTTTTGGCTGCATTTTGAAAGCAAAAAGCGGTGAATTTTGTCAAATAATTGTGCATTATCGGCTTTTTTGTGTAATTTTACATCGTAAAAAATTAAGTTTATTGTAAGTTCAACAAATTATTTATGAGAAAATTTTATCTGTATTTGGCTGCATGTCTGGCTGCCATGTCGATGCCTCATGCCGTTGCCCAAGAAGCGGCAGGTGTAAGGCAGGTGATGTTGCGCACCCAAGGCGGGCGTGAGTTGTGGGGCAATGTCGTGAGTGAGTCTGCCCCCACAAGCAACGGTATGTACAAGTTTGGGGTGACAAACATCGACCCCAAGGCTATGGTGACATCGAGCAAGTTTGTCGCCAATGCCGGAAGCGTTTACTACAACGAGCGTTTCCGTTTCATCAATGCCGACTACACTTATGCAGCCCAAGGTTCCATTTCGGCCAATCTCTTCGACTATTCAGTGGGCGAGAATGATGTGTGGACATCATCGGGCAAGCACAAGTCGGTGTCGGTGAACATGCTCGGCGTCGAAACCGCATTCGACCGCCAGACCGGCAAGGTGTACGGTGAATTCTACAAAGACCAGTCGCTTAGCGAGATGGAGTTCGGCGTAGCCGATTATGACGATCTCACGCGTACAACCATAGGCACTGCCACCCACAAGTATGTGGCAATAGGTCTTACGTCAGACCTTGTAATGTATGGCGTTGCCACCGACGGCAACCTTTACAGCATCTCAACCACCGACGGAACCGAAACACTTGTGGGCGCTACCGGACTGACACTGCTCAACGCCGACGGCGAGACTTATGTGCAGAGCGGCGAAATAGACCAGCGCGACAACACTTTCTATTGGGCAGCAACCGACTCAGAGGGCAATTCAGGCCTTTATGTGGTTGACCTCGCTACCGGTGTGGCCACCTTGCAGTCGCAGTTCCCCGCAGGCGAGCGCGTGTATGCCCTTACTGTGCCTTATCCCATAGCCGAGGACAACGCCCCGTCGAGCGTTACCAACCTCAAGGCAGAGTTTGAAGGCGAGAGCACCGAAGGCACCGTGAGCTTCAAGACCCCGGTTGTGACATTTGCCGGCGAACTGCTTGAAGGCGACATGGAATACTATGTTGTTTCGGGCACCGACACGATAGCCCACGGCACCGAGGCTCCCGGAACAAAGGTGAGCGTGCCGGTTACAGGCACCGAAAAGACCACATGCACCTACAAGGTGTGGGCAGCCAATGCCGCAGGAGCCGGCCCCAAGAAAGAAGTTTCGGTTTATGTGGGACTTGACACTCCGTCGTATACACTTACCAATGTCAGCCTTGAAGCCGACAAGCAGACCGGCGAAATGAGCCTCTCGTGGGACGAGCTCGCAGGTTCGCACGGCGGTTATGTGGGCGATGTCACCTATTCGGTGCTGCGCAATGCCGTTGACACGGTGGCCACGGGACTCACCGAGACAGCGTTCTCCGAAATCCTCCCGGCCGATGCCGACATGGCTTCTTATTATTACAAGGTAGAGGCCCAGTGCGGCACAAAGAAAGTGTCGGGCAAATCAAACGCCGTAGTGCTTGGCGACCATGTAAGTGTGCCTTACTCCACCGATTTCTCGGCCGACACCCAGTTCAACGTGTTCACCGTTGTTGATGCCAATGCCGACAACACATCGTGGAAATACTACAGCTACACTCCGAAGTCGGCACAATACAGCGCAAGCTACAACAACGCCGCCGACGACTGGCTCATAACTCCTCCGGCCCAGGTGGTGGGCGGAAAGAGCTATAATGTCAAGTTCAGCGTTAAGGAGAGCAACGCCAAATACACCAACCTCCTTGAGGTGAAGTATGGCGAGGGCAGCACCGCCGAGGCAATGTCCACCGCAGCATTCGACAATGCCATTGAGGTGACAGCCAAGGAAGATGCCGAATATTCGTTCGACGTAATACCCGAAAACGACATGCTCCTCAGTGTCGGCTTCCATGTGACAAGCGAAAAGGCCCAGGGATCGCTTTATATCACCAGCTTCAGCATCACCGAGAACATAAACGATGCAATCAGCGGCATCGTGTCGGACAATGTGCGCAGCAACGGCATCCACTCCATCGACGGTCGCACAGTGCGCCGCTCAGGAGCCGGTGTCGAAGGCTTGCAGCCCGGAATCTACATCGTTGACGGCCGCAAGGTTGTAGTAAAGTGATGCCGGCACTGCACACAGACAATATCTTGACGGCGGGGTAACGGTTTCTGCTGCGTCGGCATAACATGATGCACAGAAGCTCCAAATCCGGCCATGAAAAAACAACGGGGCATTCCCTGGGCGTTTCGTCCATAGGATTGCCCCCTTTTTCGTTTACATGTCAGTAGGGTTGATGGCATGTGTGTAGGATTGTCTCAATTCCTTTCCGGCAGACAGTGTTTTAAACAAGGCTTCTTTACTGTGCAAACAAGGCTTCTTTGCGTTCTAAACAAGGCTTGTTTGTGCAGTAAAGAAGCCTTGTTTGGAAATCCACCAAAACTTGTGTGGCTATGTGTGGTTTTGCTTTGACTATACCTGATTTTGCTTTACGCTTTTCTTGTTGTTTTACTTAAATGCTTCACTCCTGATTTGTTCCGTTACTGGAATAATTTACATCTATTGCTGTCCGGTAAAAACATCGCAAACAACAAGTCCCTTAGTGACGACATGGCAGCCCTGCAAGGGCGTAACAGTCATAGCCCA
>CAVDJG010000228.1:0-4094 GCA_963609005.1 Acidaminococcaceae bacterium | reverse complement strand
AAATAGGCGTAGTCGCCATACATGGTGACTGTCGTGCTTGGCGAGGCTTTCCATTCGGCCCCAATATATATGCCGCTTTCGTTCTGCACCCTTCCGCCATCGCTGAACGATGCACCGTAAAGCGAGTAATATTTATATGAGTAATAGCGTTGTATGGCAATGAGTGTAAGGATGGAGACGGGAGAGAACGACACGCTGTTGATTGTTGCAATGCCTTTGGTGTCGTTGGTTGCCGTTTCGCCGTTGATGTTGAGGCGGCTGCTTGTGTAGCCATAGCTGATGCTTGCATTCCAGAAACGGTTGCCTTGCGGATAGTATCTTCGGTAAAGTTGTTTTACATCGGGTGTCAGCACACGGTTGAACGAAGTGTATAAGGCACTTGTGGCGGCATGAAATCCTGCGTGATGCCATGCTACGTTGCCTCCGGTTGTAAACTGTGAAGAGTTGTGCTTGCGTAGCAGTTCGCTTTCGGTGCGGTGGTAGCCAGTGGTGAGTATTGTTTTTATGCTGCCACTGTCGGTAAGTGTCGCGTCGATTTTACGGTAAGAAACGAATGCCGTGATGTCCACGTTTTTTGAAACGGCCAGTGTGGCAGCAGCCCCTTGCAGATGTTTCGCTTCGGTGCGTGAGGAGTAGGCCGAAACGGTGTTGGCAGGTGTGGTCAATGCTTGCGTTGCCATCTTGCCGAAATTGAAGCCGTTGTTCATTATAAGTCCAAGTCCGAATTTCACCCTGTACAATCCAAGTGCGACAGTCTTGAACCTGCCGAGGCCGCGTGCAAGCGCATAATAGGAGTAGAAATCATATCCGTATTTGTTCTTGCTGCCGAAAAACGGTTCGCCGGAGTCTTGTGCTCCGGTGATGCCTATCTGGAAGAATTGCCCGCAATGGAATTTGTATCTCAGCCAATGTTTGTATTTATAGCCCAGGTATCCCTGCTTGTCGCCCGCCCGGTCGTAGAAAGGAACCCGTGCGGTTGCAACGATTTCGTTCTTTCCATATTTCAAGATATTGGCCAGGGTAGGGAACTTCTTTTCTTCGTTGATGGGGCCGATGTAAAGAAAGCATTTTAGCAGTTCGCGCTCGGTTTTGTCGAGTGTCTCAATCATGGCCAGCTCGTCGAGTGTGCGCAGGGGCTTGTAGCGGTAAACATACTCGGTGATTTCTTCTATCTGCTGCTCGTTCAGGAAAGGCAGGCGGCGCAGGTCGTCTTCGTTTGCGCTGTTTATTTCAATCTTGTTGTCTTCAATTTCGCACAGTTGATCGTAAATGTCGCTTATGTTGTTCTCGTCAATATCGTCGATATTGTAGAGCCGCTCATAATATTGCTCCCATTGCCTCGTCACGCGTGTTTGCGACAAAGCACCTGTGCTAATGGCCATCAAGGAAAGGATGAAGATGAAATGTTTCATTTCGTCGGTTGTTGTTTGGGGGCGTCGTCCTGCTTTTTCTTGTTTCTGTGGAAAAGGTCGCCTATACTGTTGAAATCCTTTTTCATTATCAGGCCAAGTCCTTGCGTGTTGAGGCTATTTCTGGTGAAGTATCGGTCGTTGGTTTTGTTGTAGACATTTATTGACAGGTTGCCGTTGGGGAACAACAGATAGCGAATGTCGAAGTCGCCGATGAAACTTGTTGCCGCGTTGGCTTTGTCGCGGTAGCCGAACTGTCCGTTGATGAGCAGGCGGTTGTTCAGCAGACGGCCTGACAGCAAACCTTCATATTCGGCATTGTTGAATCCTTCGGTGCCAGTAGAGATGTTTGCCCCGAAATTCCAGTTGTTGTTCTTTATGACATTGCTGAGCACATTGTTTATCTGTTGGCTTATTGTGCCGCTGAGGAAGCTCTGCATGGCGAGCGATGCCTGGCTGTATTGGGCGGAAGCCTCGTTGTTGGCATTGCTGCCTTGAGTGTAGAAACGTCCTACGGCCAGCAGGTAAAGCACCTGCTGGTTCATTTCCTCTTCGGCGTTGAACAGGCTGAACACCATCTGCTTGGCATCGTTGCCCAATGTGGGCAAGTCGAGGTTGAAATCAACCTTTGGCGAACTTGGTGTGCCGGTGACATTCATAAGACAGTTGACGCGAGTGTTGTTGTTGGAGAACGAGCGCCCGATGTTGAGGTCGGACAGGCTGACACTGTTGAGCACATACATGGCCTTCAAGTCGATGGCCGCATCGTAGGGATTTCCTCCGAATGATATTGTGCCCCCCTTTTGGAATGTGAAATCCTTCTTTATTATGTTCTGGATTGTGAGCTTGTACACTCCGTGATCGACGATGTAGTTGCCGTACATGTCGAATGTGCCTTTGTTGAAGTAGTTGGCCCTGATCACTCCATTGCCGTTCAGCGTTATGTAGTCGCCTGTTTGCTCGTCCATCAACAGTTTTATGGTTGCATCGGTGTTGCAGTTGATGAGGAAATTTAGTTTTATGTCGGTTGACACGTCAATGTCGTTGTTGGAGGCTTGCCGGTTGTCGGTAGTGTCGGTGTCGGCCGTTTGCTTCGCGCTATACCATTGTATGAAATCGTTTGACGACAGGTCGCTCTGGTCGTTGACTCTATATACAAGAATACTGTTGGCGTTGGGGGTGGCGTCGATGTCGATGGTTACTTCTCCGCTGCGCCCCTTTATTGAGCAGTCGCCGGTTGTATATGCCGTTCCGTAGAAGGTGTCTCCGTTGAACGAATGGGTGTCATACGACAGGAGGTTGCGTGCCTTTATGTTAAGGTCGTAGGAAAGGTTGGTGAGATGCCGGTGGAAAATGCTGCCGTCCACGATGCCAATGTTTCCGTTACGGTCGTATATCGTGTCATTCCCGAACTTTATCTCGTCGGGAATGAAGTTGATGGTGTCGTTATGTATGAAATAGGTGGTGTTGAGGCTGCTTATGCCCAGCGAACCGTCGGCCACCAGTTGTCCGGTAATGTTGATGTTGTCGAGCGGTCCGGCAAGTCGCACGCCGCCTCTTAGGTCTACATTGATGTCTTGCATGAAACTTCCGCAGAAGCTTTCCAGAAACTCGGCTCTTGTGTTGTCGGCCTTGAAAGCAAGGTCGATAAAGTTTTGCTTTGGCGAGACATAGCCCTCGATGAATGTGTTGCGGTCGGGGCCGTCTTTGGCTACAGCATCGATATTTATGCGTTGCTCTTGTGTGTCGTATCCCACATTTGCATGCAGTGTGCCCATGCGGCCATTCTCAAACTTGAATTCCCGCACATTCAAATTGGCCGAGATTTGCGGAGCTTCACTGAAAACAGATACAATGGAAGCCTCTCCCGAAGCCATGCCGCTGAATTCAACGGTGTGGAAATCAATAAGGTTGAGCACATAGTTGATGTCGATGTCGTTGAGAGTTACGGTGAGAGAGTCGTCGCGGCTTTTTGTCGCAGCACCGTTTATAGACAATAACTGTTCGTTGTGTCTTATTGAGAAACCGTCTACGGAGAGGGCGTTTTTGTTGTAGACAATTGACGAAGGAGCAATGTGCCACACGGTGTCTCCAATGGCAGCTTCCGACTCCATGACGTTTATGTAGGCTGTTGAAACGCCGCTGGCATTTTTTGCGAAAGTGGTATTGGTGTTGATGACGCCTTTCAAAGAGTGCTTGTCGTTGTTTGAAAATGACATTGAAGCATTCAGCTTGTCGTCGTAGGCGCAGGCTTTCAGTCCCAACGACAACACTTTGTTGTTCTTCGACAATCTTTTCACGCGGGCGTTAAGGCGTATGCTGTCGTTGGGTGAATGTATGTCCAGTGCAATGTCGTTGTATTGCCGGTTGTTGAACACGACCGACGGCATGTTGCACGACAGGTTTATCTTGTGACGCTTTTCGTCGATGTCGCCGTTAAGGGTAAGCGGAGCGTCTAGGGTTATAGGAACGGCAAAGAAATGTCTCAGCCATTCGGTGTCGTTTATGTTTGCTTCTATTATGAAATCGTTCTTCTCTTTTGTCTCAACAGCATGCAATCCGGGCACCGACGACAACTTGCTTGCAATGAGCGACTTTATACTATTGGCCAATGTCTTGTAGTTGAAATGGCCGTAAACGTCGATTTGTCCGAAATCGCTGAGGGCTTTAAAGTAATGAATGTCG
>CAVDJG010000227.1:0-4096 GCA_963609005.1 Acidaminococcaceae bacterium | reverse complement strand
ACTACATTTCCCGTGAAAACGCCGCTCACTGTCTCGCCGCCCTGGCGCATTTCCATGCTGTAGTTCTTCACCTTGGCGTCGGTTTTCATGCCTTTGTTCTCGAAATGGAAGCCTGCCATGATGCCCCATCGTCCCTTTATGTGCTTGTAGGCATCAAGTCCTATGGTGAACGTGGCCTTGGGCTTGTAGCTGTCGAGGCTGCGTATTGTGGCCGGCATACCCACCGGTGCGATGCCGCCGAGGTTGTAGCCCAGACGTGCCTGGTATTTCAAGTTGTCGAATATACCGGCTGCTGCAGCTTCTGCCGACACTGCGGCAAAGGCGAGGGCCAGTGCAATCATTCTGTTCTTCATCGTCGTGTGTCGTTATTTGTTGTCCTTGTCGGCTATTATTCTCACTTTGTCGATGAGCAGGGTGCTGCCCACTGCTCCCTCAAACTTGGCTCCTTCGCAGCTCGAGGTGAACACTATGGCGAGGCTGTAGCCGTAGTTGGCGAGCACTTCGGGGTCGGGTTGCGACGTGTATTCGAACGGTATTTCGAACATTGTCCACCCGTTGGTCTTGCTCACATGGCCTGAGAGGGCCTTGGCCACAATCTGTCCGCTCGTGAGCACATCGTTGCCGTTGAGGTAGCAGGCATTGCCCGAGGCGTCGGTGTTCTTGTAGACGACGGCGTAGATGTCGCCCTCGTCGGTGCGGTCAACGACGTTTCCGGTGGCATCCTTGAATGTTTCGCCGGGAGTGTACTGGTAATATCCCGTGAGCTTCACGGGCTTGTAGTTTATGGCATTGGTTGCCCCGTCGCCGAAGTGTGTGGCCTCGAGCGGTGCTTTGGTTGCCCTCTTGGTGTCGAACGTTCCGGTGAAGAGGTTGCCTGCGGCGAGACGCATGTTGACCATCACGCCGAACGCGCCGGTGTCGCGCGTGGTGAGCTGCACTGCCGCGCCGTCGTAGCCGCCGGCATAGGGCACCGTGGGATATTCGTCGGGCTTGGCCGAACCGCGGGCCATGGTGAAGCCGGGGTTGCCCGAAGCCCAGTTGAGGGCGTCGCTGCCGTCGGCAAGCGTGTCGGTCCATACATAATATTTCTGGCGCGAGGTCTCGAGGAAGTAGCGTTCGAAATCATATTTTATGGTGTCTTGCTTCACTTCGGGCACGGCTGCGGTTATGCGCACGTTGTAGGTCTTGCTCCATTCGCCGTCTTCCGACGTCACCTTATACTGCACCTCGCCGTTGGAGAAGTCCTGCACCGAACCGCTTTCAGGCTGGATGCGTGCTCCCTGGGTAATGCGGAAACACGGTGCCAGGGCCGTGATGTCGGTGCCGGGGCGCAGTTGCTTGAACACGATTGTGCTCTCGGTAGACCCTACCTGCACGAGCGAGTCGGACGGTTGGAAGAATGTCTGCGCGGGGTTGGCGGCATGGAGATAAGCCTCTTCAATGTCGCACTCGGCGTTGAGCGGTTCTTCCTTGAAACAGGAGGTCAACGCGCCGCATAGCACTGCGGCGGACAATAGCATGCATGGCTTTAGCATTCAGTAGTTGTTTTCTTGTTGTAAGACAAAGACAGACGGTGTGTTGGCCGCCTGTCGGTATGAAATATTTCGCATGCAAAGTTACTGCAAAAAACCTTGTCGGCCAAAATTTTACGTCAAAATATCTCTTTCCAACAATTTCCTGCTACAATGTGAAAACTTTGTTGTCTGACTGCTGCACCGGGATGTCGCGGCGTGCCATTGCTGTAAAAACAAAAGCCCCGTCCGCATTCGCTGCGGGCGGGACTGATTATAAAAATAGAAATCGCTGTGAGTTTACATTATTTCTTGATCACCTTCACTGTGGTGCCGTCGGCGCGGCGCACGATGTTGATGCCGTGCTGGAGCGATCCTGTGCGGCTGCCGCCGATGGTGTAGATTTGCTTTGTGCCGGTGGCGTTCTTGGCTGCTGCCGAGATGCCGGTGCCGGGGTTGTCAATCTTTTCGCCGTTGTAGGTCACGTTGTACAGTTCGCTTGTGCCGTAGCCTACATATCTGAATTCAAGTGTGAGCTTGCCGTCGGCAATCTTACCTGTTCCAGACTGCACATAATATACAGGTGTTGCGGGAGTCTCGCCTGCATATGTCACCATAATCCAGTTGTTGCTGCCGGTGAAGAAGCTGAGTTCTGTGCCGTCTTCGCCTTCGGTGGCTGTAACGCCCGGTATGGTGAAGCCGCCCGCTTCGTTTCCGCTTACGGTGAACTTGTCAACATAGATGTCGTAGGTGCCGTCTTCGTTCTTCTTTGTAGAAACTGTTCCGGTGAAATCGTCGAACGAACCGAGTGCGCTCGACCATGTGCCTGAATAGTAGGCATCTTCTTCTTCAACCGGCGGCTCTACTGCGTCGAAGTCAGAACCGAACACGCTTGTCACGTCGAAGTCATACATGCCGTCGGCAGTTGATGTGTGGAATGTAGCGTAGAGCTTGCCGTCGCGGCTCTTGCCGGTCATTGTGAAGGGCTGCTCCTCAAGCACGCCGCAATACATACCGAAGTAGATTCCGAGGTTCTCGATTGTGGCATTGCCGTCGAATGTGTAGTTTACAGTGCCGTCCTCGGCCACAGTTCCGGTCACGCCTTTGAGTGTCACGTCGCCGAGCGACTGGTCGCCGCACATGAATTCGGGCAGATAGAAATCGTAGGTGCCGTCGCCGTTGTCGGTAACTACGGCCGACTTGTATTCAGCCGTGAAGGCATCGCCGTTGTATGTACCGCTAACGTTGTCGGTGTAAGTGGTCTGCACCTTTTCAGGCTCGCTGCCGCCGTCAAATTCGTCGGTGCCGTAGGTCACGGCGCAGTCGTTGATAGCGAAGCTGCCGCCAACATAGAACGAGAGGTTGGCGCTTACATAGAGTTTCTCGCTGGTGCTCTTTGCAGCCAGTGTCACTGCCGAGCAGTTGCTGGGCTCAAAATAGGATGCACCGCTATAGTTTGCAAACGAAACCTTAGATGCGTCGTCGGTGGTGTAGGTTGTCACGCCGTCGGCCTCTGTTGCGCTGACACCGGTGAACACGAGGTCGCCCATGTCATACATGTAACCAGTAGTATCAGAGAACTGCAGCTTCTTGATTGTTATCGTTGCAGTGCCGTCGCCGCTCTTCTCGACAATGGCTTCGGTGGCTTCGGTGTCTACTGCTGCACCCTGCGACCAAAGCACTTCGCACTTGTCGGTGTAGTTCAATGTTGCGGTTTCAGGCTCGCTGCCGCCCTCAAACTCGTCGGTGCCGTAGGTCACGGCGCAGTCGTTGATAGCGAAATTGCCGCCAACAACAAACGAGAGATTGGCACTCACATAGAGTTTCTCGCTGGTGCTCTTTGCAGTGAGCGTGATTGCCGAGCAGTTGCTGGGCTCATAATAGGATGCACCGCTGTAGTTTGCAAACGAAACCTTCGATGCGTCGTCGGTGGTGTAGGTTGTCACTCCGCCGGCCTCAGTGCCTGTCAAGCCGGTGATAACGACGTCGAATGCGGGGAACTTGTAGTCTGAGGCATCGGCAAACTGCAATTGTTTGAGTGTCAATGTCACTGTTCCGTCGCCATTGTCAACAACCGAAGCTTCGGTGGCATCGGTGTTTACGGCGGCGCCCTGCGACCATAACACCTCGCACTTGTCGGTGTAGTCGGCAGCCATGGCGGCCACTGTGAAAAGCATGAGCGTTAGAAGCGTAAAGAGTTTCTTCATAGTCGTTCCTTTCTGTTAAATGTGTTTTGACTTTGTATATTTTTTATTACTCTCTCTATAATCATGCCGGCAAGAAATGCTTGCCCATATCATGTTGCAAATATAGACATTTTTACGTTTTCTACAAAGATTTAATGTATAAATTTTACCGATTTTGTTAAAATCGTAACAATTTTACTTTTTCAAAGCAAAAATGGGTTAAAAAACACGGCAATGCGCCTGTTTTACCGGCAGACTATTGCCGATGCCGGTGCTGAGCATTGCCAGCGGTTGTGGCGCGAAGGCGTTTTCAGAGTATTGGTGTCCGTTAAAACATCGCAAACGACATGTCCCTTAGTGACGACATGGCAGCCCTGAAAGGGCGTAACAGTCATAGCC